>CAZZJN010000081.1:0-13132 GCA_964654505.1 uncultured Ardenticatenaceae bacterium
GCCAAAGGGAACAAAGAAATATAAACTGAAGACCTATAAGGCGGCCGCGAAACGCTTTCGTATGACCGGCACCGGCAAGATCGTCCGCACCAAGGGCGGCAAGAGCCACTTGCGCCGGCGCAAATCGGCCCGTACGAAGCAGATGTTTAGCGAAATGATTGTGGTCACCGCGCCCGGCGATCGTCGCCGGATCAAGCGTCTGGTGCCCTACATGAAGAAGTACAAGGCCAACCCGCCGGCCTAGTCAGATATCCGTTGTTTTGAATCTATCGCTGCCTGGCCTCGCGCCCCGCGTTGAGCGCCCAGGCTACCATGAAATGCGAGGTAAAGAGTAATGCGCGTAAAAGGTGGTTTTGTAACACGCCGTCGTCATAAGAAGATTCTCAGCATGACCAAGGGTCAGTGGGGCACGCGTTCCAAGCTGTTCCGCCGGGCCAATGAAGCCATGATGAAGTCCTACTGGTACGCCTACCGCGACCGCCGCAACCGGAAGCGCGACTTCCGCCGTTTGTGGATCGCGCGGATCAATGCGGCCACGCGGATCCACGGGCTGTCCTACAGCCGCTTCATGCACGGCCTGCGAGTGGCCGAAGTCAAGCTGGATCGCAAGGCGCTGGCCGACCTGGCCGTGCGCGATGAGGCGGCTTTTGCGGCCGTTGTCGACGTCGCCAAGAACGCTTTGGCTTGATCCCGTACAATCCTTTTAACTTTCAAACGCCACACGCTCGTCCGTGTGGCGTTTTTGTTTATGGCGGCAATCCCGGCCCTGGGCGCGAGCGTCTCCGTTCAGGCGGTTAAGCGTTCGTTTGGCGTAGTTGCGGCCCCATCCCCCCGCCGGTATCATCACCCATCGACATGAGAACAGGTGCATCCGACGGCCGAAACAGGGACAAGATACGCGAGCTGCGCCAATCCGGATGGATTCTGCTCATCCTGTTGGTGGCCGCCGTGTTGCGGCTGGTCAATCTGTCCGGTGCGTCCCCCGAGATGGCCGTCCCTCCCGGGATGACCCATGACGAGGCTGACCACGGTCTAACGGCCTGGGAGATCGTCAACGGCGCGCGCGACATCTATTTCACCATAGGTTACGGCCGCGAGCCGCTCTATGATTACGCCACGGCCGCGGTCATGCTCGGGACGGGGCCAAGGATCTTCGCGGCGCGGCTCACCTCGGCCTATTTCAGCCTGCTCATGATCGCCGCCGTCTACGCCTGGTCACGCCGGGCGTTCGGCCGTCCGGTGGGGTTGCTGTCGGCCGCGGGATTGGCGGTCGGCTTTTGGCCGGTCATGGCCGGGCGGCAGGCATTGCGCTCCATCGCCCTGCCGGCACTATTTGCGCTGGCGGTCTTGTTCTTTTGGTGCGGTCTTCGAATCTATTTGCAGGGGAGCGGAGGAGCAGAGGAGCGGAGGAGAAGAGGAGAAGAGAAGCACCTCCGCACCCCTGCACCCCTGCTCCTCTTCGCTTTCTCCGGCATCCTCCTTGGCCTGACCTGTTACACCTACATCCCCGCCCGCGTGATGTGGCTCGCCTTTCCCGCGCTAGCCGCCTACCTGATCCTCGCCACCCCATCGGCCGGACGCAACGCTCGCCGCCTGCTTGCCGGGCTAGGGCTGACGTTGGCCGTAGCCGCTCTCGTCGCCGCGCCGCTGTTCTTCCATCTGGTCAACAATCCGGGACTGGAGGTACGCATCGATGAACTTGGGGCGCCATTGCGAATCGCGACCGACGGTGACCTCGCGCCGCTGTGGTTCAACGCCCGCCACGCGCTGCGCCTGTTCACCATCGAGGGCGACCACACCTGGCGCTACAACATCTCCGGCCGGCCGTTTCTGGAGCCGGTGATGGGGGCGCTGTTCTACGCGGGATTACTGATGGCGGTGTGGTCGGCCGTTCGCGGCCTATGGAACAGGCGTCCCGGGAAACAGGGAAGCCAAGGAGATACACCAACTCCCCAATCTTCCCTCCTCTCCTCCACTCCTCTGCTCCCCTGCTCCCCCTCTCCCCTGCTCCCCTGCTCCCCTGCCGCCTCCTTCCTTGCCCTCGTCTGGCTGGCCCTCGGCTTCGCCCCCGTCCTCGTCACCGGACCGGGGCTAAGCACGACCCAGGCCATCGGCGCGATGCCGGTGCTCTATGTCTTCCCGGCGCTGGCATTGGTGGGAGGGGATGGTTTACTCAAGTCATTAGCAGGCCGATCTTCAATATCGGGGAGCAAAGCAGCAAAGACAGGCGAAGACATCGCACATTCCGGCCTCCCGGCATTGGTCTATCTCGGCGGCCTGCTGGCCCTGGCCTTGTTCACCATCCTCGCCGCCCAAACCGCTCGCGACTATTTCGGCCGCTGGGCCAACGAGCCGGAAGTGCGGGTACAATACGAAACAACCATGGTGACCGCTCTGCGCTACCTCGACGAAAACGGCCGCGGCCCGGCGACCGTTTCGACCATCACCCCCGGCCGCTACCACACGCCCGCCGTGGCTCTGATGACCCTCCACAACCCGGCCGTGGAGCCGCGCTGGTTCGACGGTCGCCGGAGCCTGCTGCTGCCCTCCGAGGCGGGTGCGCTTCTGGTCGTCCCCGGCTTCACGTCCATCCCGGCCGAATTGCAGCGCTATTTGAGCGATGCTGTGCCGGTCGAGGAACTCCCCATGCGGCCCGACGACATCGACCGGCCGGTGCAAATCTACAAGTTGGGCGATCCCAACCTCGCCCTGGCCCGGATGACCCCGCCAGAGTCCGCCGGCGGAGCCGCAACCGGTGTCGACTTTCACAACATCGTCTTGTTGGGCTATGATCTGACGGCGGCCGAGGTTCGTCCCGGCGATACCCTGTCCCTGGTGACGGCCTGGCGGCTGGAGCAGCCGCTGCCGGAGGCGTCGCTTTTCGCCCATCTGGTCGGGTCGGGCAGCCCACAAGCCGTGGCCGATGGTCTGGGCGCTCCCGGTGAATCCTGGATAGCGGGCGATATCCTCCTGCAATGGCACACCATGAGCATCCCCGCCGACACCCCGCCCGGAACCTACCCGTTGGCCGTGGGCGTCTATACGCAGGGCGACGGTCAACGGCTAGTGACCGTTAACGGGGACAGCATGGCCGTTTTGACGACGGTGACGGTGCTCGATGAATAGTGTGACGCTCCATCCCGCCGAAGCGCGTGACCATGCCGGACGCCGGCGGCTGGGCGACCTGATCCGCCGGCCGGGCGTATGGGCGATCCTGATCACCTTGCTGGCCTTCGGGTTGCGCGTCTGGGCGCTGGAGGCGATACCGCCCGGTTGGCGCGATGACGAGCTGATCGAAACCCTGGTCATCTCGCGCAATATCCTCCATGGCGATCTGGCCTTCTACTATGCCGACGCTTCCGGCCACGAGGCGCTCTACCACATGCTCAACGCGCTGTTCCTGGCCTGGTTCGGGCCGACGGGGCCGGGCATCCGGCTGCTGTCGGCTGTGCTGGGAACAGTGACCGTGCCTCTCACCTACGTCCTCGGCCGCCGCATGTTCGGTGCGGCAACGGGCCTCACCGCCGCGGCGTTGCTGGCCGTCAGCTTCTGGGGGTTGATGTACTCCCGCATCGGCCTTCGACAGGTCCTGACCCCGGCGTTGGCGCTGCCGGCATTCTACTTCTTCTGGCGCGCCATGGAGAACCGGAGGAACAAAGGCTCCTCTCTTCGATGGTTTGCACTCTCCGGGTTTTTCCTCGGCCTCGGCTTCCACGCTTACTTCGCCTCGCGGGGCGCGCCGCTGATCCCGGCCGCCTGGGTGGTCTATCTGCTCATCGTCGCGCCGTCCGGGCTGCGGGGCAAGTGGCGCGGGCTGGCGCTGATGGCTGGAGTCACGGCGATCGTCGCTCTGCCGTTGCTGCTGGCCGTGGCCGCGCAGCCGGAGGCCGAAGGGCGCGTCGGCGAACTGGCCTTGCCGCTCATCGAGGCGCGCGAAGGCAACTTCGACCTCATGCTCAGCCATGTCGCGGCCGCGTTGACCATGGCCCACGCCACAGGCGATCCCGAATGGCTTTACAACATCCCCTATCGGCCGCTGTTCGGCCCGGCCGGCGCGATCTTCTTCTGGAGTGGCTTGGCCCTGGCGGTCTGGCGGGCATTGCGACCAATCGCCAGCCGGGTCATTCGGGGAGCCTCACGGAATCCCGATCCTTATAGCTTCCCCTCGGCCTTTCTCCTCCTGTGGTGGCTGGGCGGCATCTCCCCGGCCGTGCTCAGCGTACCGCCGGCCAGCCTGGGGCATGTCATTCTGGCCCAGCCTGCCTTCTACCTGCTGGCGGCCTTGCCCGTGGCCGCGCTGATCGGGTCAAGCCGATTGCCGGCCGGACGTCGCGCCATCGTGGCCGGCGCGGCCGCCCTCTTGCTCATCGGTTCCACCGCCGTGCGCGACCTGCCCGCCTACTTCGTCCAATGGCCGGCTCGCGGCATGGTGCGCTTCCTCTATCACGCCGATGTGGAGGATGTCGCCGATTTCATTCTGAGCGATCCGGCGAACCCCTGGCCGACTGATTTCGGCATCACCGGGCCTCTGGCCGGGCCGTGGAACCGAATCGCGTTTGAAATGGCGCTGGGCGGGGCCGAGGTTCGGCCGCGCTGGTTTAACCCGGAACGGGCGCTGCTGCTGTGGCCCGACATCAGTTTCAGCGGCTATCCGGCCGTCGAATCACCTTTCGCGGATGCCTTTGAACCACTGCCGGAGGGCGCGCACCTGTCAGGCGATTACGTCCTGTCGCGCATTGCTCCGTCCCACGATCCGTTCGCGGGCGAGGGTCGGGTCTGGGTGAACGAAGCTCCCACTTGCTTCTCCAACGGGCTTTGCTGGACGGCGGCGTCCTATGACCCGGAGACCGGCCTGCTGCAACTGGCCTGGCGACTGGAGGGCGATCTCGTCTTGCCGGAGATACCCCTCATCAGCAACCCGCCGCCACCGGGCGTCTACTCCGGCTTGCGTCTTTCGGTCTTCGCCCAATTGCTTGACGGCGAAGGCCTCTTTCTGGTCGGCGATGACGGCCTGTGGGTCGACGCCGAGACCCTGCATGCCGGCGACTCATTCATCCAGCGTCACTATCTGGTCGCGCCGGAGGGTTCGCAACCGGCGGCCGTCAACTTCGGCCTCTACGATCCCATGACCGGCGAGCGCCTGTTGACAACGGACGGTCAGGATCGGATCATTCTGGAGCTTGATTAACCCCATGAGCGCCGAGAAAATGACGACAGACGAATTTCAGGCAAGGGATATGGAGTGGCCGCCATCGGCATCCCGCCACCCGTATCTCATCTTTGTCCTGGCGGCATTTCTCGTCATCGGCTTCGCCTATAGCGCCGTCAATCCGTTGCATGAGGCGACGGATGAATTGCGCCACTATCGCTTTGTCCAGTACATCATCCAGCGCCACTCATTGCCCATTCAGGGCGAAGGGGGCGGGCTGGATTGCACGGTGCAGGGCCATCATCCGCCGCTCTACTACCTCGCCGCCGCCCTGGTCACCTTGGGGATCGATACGGGACGCGACGTCTGCTATGAGCCGCCGACCAACCCGTTCTGGGCCTATCGCTATTGGGAGGTCGGCCGCGACAACAAAAACCAGTACCTCCACGGCCCCGACGAGGCCTTCCCGTGGCGCGGGGAAGCGCTGGCCGCCCATCTGGCGCGGGTCGTCAACCTGCTCTTCGGAGCGCTCACCGTCTGGCTGACATGGGCCACGGCGCGGGTCATCTGGCCCAATCGCCCGGCGCTGGCCGCCGGATCTGCCGCGTTCGTGGCCTTCAACCCCATGTTTCTCTACATGTCCGCGGCGATCAACAACGACGTCATCGCCGCGGCCGCCGGAGCGGCCGTCATCTATGCCTGTGTCCGGCTGCTGCATGACCGGCGCGGACTGACGCCGCGATGGGGTTTGTGGCTCGGCTTGCTCTACGGCCTGGCTCTCATGAGCAAGTTCAATCTGGCGGCCATCATCGTCGTCATCGAGGCGGCCGTCACCTGGGTTGCCTGGCGCAAGAAGCAGTGGCGGCAATGGCTGGTGGTCAATTTGCTCATCGCCGGAGTCGCCGGGCTGCTGGCCGGCTGGTGGTTCGTCCGCAACATGATGCTGTACGGCGAGCCGACCGGCTTCGAGCGGCTGACGGAGTTGTGGGGCGTGCGCGATCCCCGCGACAGTTTCTGGCTGGCGGTCTCCGAGCTGCCTTACGCCTGGACAAGCCTGTGGGGACGTTTCGGCTATGGGCAGATCCCCCTGCCGGGGTGGATCTATGCCGCGTTGTTCGCGGTGTTGCTGCTTTCCGTCGCGGGCTATGTTGTGGCGGCGGCGCGGAAGAGCAGGGGAGCAGAGGAGCAGGGGAGCGGAGGAGAAGAGGAGCGATCCGGTCATCTCCCGATCTCCTCTGCACCTCTGCCCCCCGGCACCTCTGCCCCCCTGCGCCCCAGCACCCCTGCCCTACTCCTGCTTGTCCTCAACGTCGCCGTTTTCTTCGCCGTGCTGTTCAACTACCTGCTGGTCAGCCCGGCCGGGCCGATGGGGCGCTTCTTCTTCCCGGCGCTGTCGTCGCTGGCCATCCTGATGTTCCATGGCTTAAGCCTGTTGGGAACGACGAATGACGAGCTACGGATGACGAATAAGGGAGAGGGCGGCGGCCGTCCCTCTTTCGTCGTTGGATTGGCCTGGGTCGTCAATCCGGGCATGTTGTCGCTGGCCCTTGTCGCTTTGTTCGGCTATCTGGCCCCGGCCTACGCGCGGCCGCCGTCGTACGCGGCCGATGCCCAGATACCCAATCCGGTCGATATTCACTTTGATTCATTGGTCACCTTGCGAGGCTATACCGTAGATCGCGAGACCGTCCGGCCGGGAGAGCCGATCAGCATCGAGCTTTATTGGGAGGTGACCGGCCAACCGCCGGGCGACTATCTGCTGTTCGTCCATCTCACCGATGACGAGACAGGCGCGGTGGTGGCCCAGCGAGACACGCACCCCGGCCTGGGCAACTTCCCCAGCAGCCAGTGGCGGCCGGGCGACCGCTTTGTGGAGCGCCTGAGCGTCTATCTGCCGGAGACGGCCTACGCGCCCTCGTCGGCCGAGTTGTCCATCGGCCTGTACGCCCCCGGCGGCTATAGACTGGGCCTCACCGACGGCGCGACGGGCGAAGGGTTGGGCGACGCCTTCCCCATCGGTCGCGTGAGCGTCGAGCCGCACGCCCCGCCCGGGGCGGAATCCATTCCAAACACCGGCGACTATAACTTCGAGGATCGCATCCGCCTGCTGGGCTATGACTACGCCGGCCGCGTCCTTTCGCCCGGGCAACCTCTGGAACTGACGTTATTCTGGGAGGCGGCGCGGCAATCGCCGGGCGATTATGAAGTGCAAATTGAGGTGCTCGATGCAAACGGACAGGTCGTCTCGTCCCATCAGGCGCGACCGGGCGACGGCCGCAATCCGACGACGAGTTGGCAACCGGACGCTGTCATCGCCGATACTTACCGCCTGCCCATCGACCCGGCGGCGGGCGAGCACCCTGTCGTCCGGGTGTCGTTGGTGGATGCCGCCACCGGCCGTTCGCTTAACCTGATCGCCCCCGACGGCCACTGGATCGATGATGTGTTGCGCCTGTCGGCCGTGGGCATTCGTGAGTGACATGACCGTTCATGGACAGAGAGCCTGATGGTCGAACACCCGCCATCCGCTTCATTGATACCCGTCCGCGCCCGGAAAATATTGCCCCGAAAATGCCACCCGGATCGTAGGTAAATCGTCGCTTATTTCCGTTGACCCGCCCCCACGCCCCTTGTATACTATGATCATGAGGCTGAAAACAATTCCGGCAGCCAACAACCGAATAGTTCTGTGATCGCACGCCTGACCGCGTGCGTTTTTGTTTTATCGGCAGCGAGGGTCATCAGCAGGTAATGAGGAGATAAACAACATGGATTATGGTATGATCGGCAAGATTGAAAAGGCGAAGTACTACGCGGAAGAGCGAGACAGCCGCATCCAATTTCAATCTCTTCGTGTGAGTGTGCTGGGCGACAACGGCGTCGCCCACCATGTCGGGTATGACAACGGTCGCTGGGAGTGCGATTGCAACTACTTCAGCTCACACCAGGTTTGCAGCCATACCATGGCGATGGAACGGGTTCTCGGCAGCATGGTCGAGATGGGCGTTCCCGCCTAGCAGACAACCGAATACAATTTAGCCCAAGACGTGCCCTGTTTCTGCGAAAAACAGGGCACGTTTCGTTATAATCCCTCATCGATCCGGAGGTGAATATGGACTATGTAACCCGGCCGTCCGACCACGCAGGCAGGCGCGAGGACAAACATTTCAAGGCGACGCTCTTTCGCGGCGATGCTCTGATGCTTGGCCTCAACTGCCTGGAATCGGGGCAAACTCAGGCGGCCCACAGCCATGCCGATCAGGACAAATTCTATTACGTCATCGAGGGGGAAGGCCGCTTTCAGGTCGGCGATGAGTTCGTCACCGCCGGGGAAGGGCAGCTGGTGTGGGCGCCGGCCGGCGTCATCCATGGCGTGACCAATGAGAGCGCGCATCGCCTGACCTTACTGGTCGGCATCGCCCCCGCGCCATGAAAGACGGCCGCATCACCATCGGCGGCGTCGAGTTCGATATCCGGCTGACGCTGCTCATCATCTACTGCACCATTGTGCCCATCCTCGACTTCTACCAGCACAGCCCCACCGGCGTCAAGGCCTGGGATCGGTTCATCTTTTACTTCATCGGATCGGCGCTGTTCATCCGGATCGTCTATCGCGAGCCGCCGGCCAACTTCGGCTTCCGATGGGGCGAGTGGCGACGGGGCTTGCTCTATACCTTCGTCGCCTGCGCCGCCATGGCCGCCATCCTGTGGTTCGTCGCCCGCGACCCGATCATGCTAAGCTTCTACAAGACCAAAGCTCCCCATGGCCTCGGCCGCGCCGTCTTCCTGAACGGTGTGGAACTGTTCGGTTGGGAGTTCATCTGGCGCGGGTTGGCGCTTTTTGCTTTCGCGCGGGCCTTCGGGCCGGGGCCGGCCATTGCCTTGCAGGCGGTGCCCTTCGCGTTCATGCATCTGGGCAAGCCGGAGATCGAGACCCTGAGCACGATCTTCGGCGGCATGGCCTTCGGTTACATCGCCTGGCAGACGCGCTCCTTCGTCTATCCCTGGCTCATCCACTGGTTCGTCACGGTCTTTACCCTGCTCATCGCCACAGGCGCGTTGTAACGCGATTTTGGGAGGACAGATCACTTGAGGACATTCTATGGTCGTGTTGTTGTTGATAACACTGCATCCATTCGGCACATTCCCCCGCCACAGGCGGCCAACAACGCCAGGATGATCAGGACTGCGAAACCACGAACAGCGATTGCACGCGCCATGCCGGAGCCTCCACAGGACGGATAGAACCGCGCCTTTTATATCAGAAATCGGTCGGGCAGGATAATCGGCGGGGATCGCAAGCTGACAGCGTGCGCTACAGGCCCCTACCCCCTCCGATCATATTGAATATATAGATATTATTGATTTAAATCCCCAAGCCCGACGAATTATGCAATTTGGTCAACAAGATCAATTAAATCCGGGGGGGAGGGGGTCTGGTTGTTGGTGTTCGTCGTCGAACTTCCGGTTGCACCAGGGCAATCGCCTTATTGGCGGCCGCCACATTCGATGACACATCGCGCGGCATCGAGTAAAATGATGGTGGAGGTTTTTTGAGCATGACAACGATGGATGGCAAGTATTATCTGGGCAAGGTGTGGGACCCTAAGACGACCAAGTTAACCGAGGAGGCGTTACGTTACGACTCCGAGGACCTGACGACCCACGCCGTCGTCGTTGGCATGACCGGCTCCGGCAAGACCGGCTTGTGCGTCGGCCTGCTGGAAGAGGCGGCCCTCAATCGGGTGCCCGCGCTGATGATCGACCCCAAGGGCGACCTGACGAACTTGCTGCTGCACTTCCCCAATCTGTTACCCGCCGACTTCCAGCCCTGGATCAACGCCGACCAGGCCCGGAAAGAAGGCAAGTCGGAGGAGCAGGTCGCGACCGAAACGGCCGCCATGTGGAAGAACGGCCTGGCCGATTGGGGCATCGAGCCGGATCGGCTGCAAGCCTTGACCGATAGTGTTCAGTTCACTGTCTACACCCCTGGCGCGACGGCCGGCGTTCCTCTCAGCATCATGGCCTCGCTGGGCGTGCCGGCTTTGCCGTGGGCGGGCAACGAGGAAGTCCTGGGTGAGCAAATCAGCGGCACGGTGACGGCTCTGCTCAGCCTGACCGGCATGAAGGAGATCGACCCGGTTCAGAGCCGCGAACACATCCTGCTCTCCAACATTATGGCCAACGCCTGGAAGCAAGGCCACAGCCTCGATCTGGGCGAACTGATCATGCAGGTTCAGACGCCGCCTTTCGCCAAGCTGGGCGTTTTGGATGTGAACTCGTTCTTCCCCGAGAAAGATCGCTTCGGGTTGGCCATGCGCATCAACAGCATGTTGGCCTCGCCCAGCTTCCAGACCTGGATGGAGGGCGATCCGCTCGATATTCAAAGCCTGCTCTACACGGCCGACGGCCGCCCCCGCCACTCCATCTTCTACATCGCCCACCTCAGCGAAGAAGAGCGGATGTTCTTCGTCACGCTGCTCTACTCCAACATCGAGACCTGGATGCGCGCCCAGAGCGGCACGACCTCGCTGCGCGCCCTGGTCTACTTCGACGAGATATTCGGCTACATGCCGCCGCTGGGCAATCCGCCGTCGAAAACGGTTATGCTGCGCATGCTGAAGCAGGCCCGCGCTTTCGGCGTCGGCATGTTGCTCGCCACGCAGAACCCGGTCGATATCGACTATAAGGGCTTGTCCAACACCGGAACGTGGTTCATCGGCAAGCTGGGCACCGAACAGGACAAGGCCCGACTGCTCGACGGCCTGACCAGCGCCACCACCGGGGCGGTGGACGTTAAGGAACTGGATCGGCTCATCTCCGGCATCGGCAAGCGCGTTTTCGTCATGCGCAATGTCCATGAGAAAAAGCCGATGCTGTTCCAGACCCGCTGGGCCATGAATTACCTGGCCGGGCCGCTGACGCGGGCGCAAATCCCGGCGCTGAACGCCCTGGTGGGCGCGGGGCGGGCGCAACCGGCGGCAGCGGCTGCGTCGTCGCAAGCCCGCCCGGCGGCCGCCGAAGCCGTCGCGTCTCAACCGGCCGCGACGGCCACCCCCGACCCGGTCGGCACGATGACCCGCCCGCCCGTGCCTGCCGGCGCGGGAGAGTATCTCCTGCCGGCCAATCTGTCGCTGACCGAGGCGGCCGCCGAGCATCGCTACAATCTGGACGCCGGAACGCGCGAATCGGGCATTCTCTATCGCCCGGCGCTGCTGGCCCAGGCCGAGATGCGGTTGGCCAATGCCCGATATAACCTGACCACCGATACCGTCTGGACCGCGCTCATCCCTGAGCCGGAACCGCAGGCCATCATTCGCTGGGAAGACAACCACAACCCGCCGGTCGATGACCGGAACCTCGACCGCGCTCCTCTCCGCGACGCCCGCTTTGCCTCGCTCAGCGGGCCGCTGGCCGACGCCCGGCAAATGAAGTCGCTGGAGGCCGATTTCCTCGATTACGTCGTCCGCAACGGCGCGGTTAATATTCGGGCCAACGACAAACTGAAGGTCTACGCCGGACCGGATGTCAGCGATGAAGAGTTCGAGAAGATGTGCCGGGACGCGGCCGACGACCTGATGCGGGCGGAGCTGGACAAAGCCACGGCCAAATTCGACACCCGGAAACGCTCACTGGAAGACAAGCTGAAGCGAGAGGAGAGCAAGCTGAACAAAGAGGAGGCGGACCTCAAGTCTCGTCGTGGCGAAGAATACATGAAGCACGCCGAGACACTGTTGGGCTTTCTTGGCGGCAAGCGTCGCAGCCTAAGCTCTTCGCTCTCCAAACGGCGCATGGCCGAGAACGCTGAAGCCAAGGTGAAGGAGTCGGAAAGCGCCATCGAAGACTTCAGGAAGCAGATCGATGACCTGCAGGGAGAGATAGAAGTGGCGCTCAATGAGGTCAGGGAGAAGTACGACGGGCTGATTGCCGAGACGAATGAGATTCCCGTCGCGCCGAAGAAGACGGACGTGCGCGTGGTCATGTTTGGCGTGGCCTGGGTGCCGCACTATCTGGCGGAGAGCGGCGGCCGCCAGGTGGAAGTTCCGGCCTACGGTGTCGGCTAAGCGACCTCGTTCCTTCAGAGAGCAACGTTGTCCGGCGATTATGTCAACTGCGGAGTCGTAAGCAAGCTATTCCGCCACCCCGTTAAATCGATGCGCGTCGAATCGCTGTCACAGGCCCGGCTTGACTGGCACGGTCTGGATGGCGATCGACGCTGCGCTTTCGTCCGTCGGGGAGCGAATAGCGGCTTCCCCTGGCTCACCGGGCGGGAACTGCCGGAGCTGCTGCTCTATACGCCCCACTTCCTTCAACCGGACGATCCGCGGCAATCGCCCATTGTCGTCACCACGCCCGACGGCCGCCGGTTGCCGCTGGAGGCCCCGGAACTGCTGGAAGAACTACAGCGATTATGCGGCGAAGAAATCTATCTGCTCAAGCTCGGCCGCGGAACCTACGACAGCCAGGTATTATCGTTGATGTCCACGGCCGGCATCGCCGCCTTGGGCGCGAGCGCAGACATGGAACTGCAAAGCGGTCGTTTTCGTCAGAATGTCATCATCGAGACGAGGGACGGACGGCCGTTTCAGGAGGAGGAGTGGCTGGGCAGGACGCTCATCTTCGGCGCTGACGCCGACGGACCGCGCATTCACCTGACCCGGCGCATCAAACGCTGTGTCATGGTCAATATCGACCCGCACACGGCCGCCCGCGACGCTCGCGTGCTGAAAACGGTGGCCCAAACGCGAGACAGCTATGCCGGGGTCTATGCGTCTGTGGAGCAGCCGGGGGTTATTCGGGTCGGCGATCCGGTTCGAGTGGCGGCGGCGAGCTAGTCGGCCGCCAGGGCCACATCATCGACAATGCCGACAACCACCGCCCGGATGGGGGCGGTCCGTTCGTTGAGCACCTGTCGCGCGCCGTTGCCCTCGTCCAGCACCAGCACCCGGTCGCCCACGCCGGCGCGAGCCGCGTCGACGCAGA
>CAZZJN010000082.1:0-12394 GCA_964654505.1 uncultured Ardenticatenaceae bacterium
CGCGACGAGTCATACTCCTGCCCCAATTGGGGCGACATCGTCATAAACTCGTCGCGATCGACTTCCAGCGTCTCCACAAGCCCGCGTCCCATCGAACTAACCCCATAGCTCGGCCCGATATTGAATACCTGGCGCTCGTCGTTCCAAATCAGAATAAAGACCGAGTCAATGCCAACGAGCAGGGGTACGAGGCGGACGATCGTATCGAGTATTTCGTTGAGATCAGTGAGGCTGTTCACCGCCTCAGCCACTTGCAGCAGGGCTGTATTGACCCAGGCCTCCTCTTGCTGGGCCAGTCGCAGATAAGTCCTTTCCAGCGCCTGCCCGGTTTGGCGAGCGATGTTGAGAATCAATTCTTCCCGGGGGTTGACGGCCGACGCATTGGGATGGTCTTTCTCCCCACTTTCAACGCAAGCATCCGCGGCATCCAGGCCAACGAACATCACCCCCAGGTTCTTGCCCTGACTGCTGATCAGCGGATAAAGACGCAGGCAAGCGGGCTGCCATTTGTTCAGCCAGACGGGAATTTGCGTCGTGGTGAGGGCCTCGCAACCCACATGGACGGCGTCCAGCGCGCTCCAATCACCGATGGCCAGCTCAAGCTGGGCGAATTGTTCATCCGCGCTCCCGACAGCATCCACCAGCGTCATGCCCAGATATCGCTCTTTGTCTTCATTCCACGCGAAAAAACCGCAGATTTCAACCCCGGCCAAAATGGGAGCCAGGCGAGCGACCGCCTCCAGCATTTCGTCCCGGTCATCATGGCGGCCGATGGCCTCCGCCACCTGCAATTGGGCGGTGGTGACCCAGGCCTGCTCCTGCTCGCGCGCCCATTGCTGAGCCTTATAGACGGCTCCGGCCACCTCGGCCGCCAGCGCCTCCAGTACCATCCGTTCCGTCGTTCCAAACGCGCCGACCTCGGGGCTTTGTACGTCCAGGACACCGAGGAATTCATTATTCACAATCAGCGGGATAGCGATCTCGGATCGGGTTTCGGGGATAGACTCAGGAGGCATCCCGTCAAGCCTGAGGAGATATCGATCGTCTTCGGCCGTGCTGTTGACCACGACCGTATGACGCATCTCCGCCGCCGCGCCCACGATGCCGTAACCGATGGGCAGCCCCAGCAATCGCGTTGTTTCGGCCGGATCATCGGAGCGCTCCGGCCGAAGCTCAGGCATGCTGCTGGCCTGGACAACAACCATCCGGCTGTCCGGCTCCACGCGAAATACGCTGACCGGATGAAAGCCGAATGTGCTGTGGGTCAGGCTGACCACCTGCTCCATGATCCCTTCTGCATCCTCGGCCGCGTTCGCCTGCACCGCGATCCGGGACACCATCTCCAGATGAACAGCCCGGGTGCGCTCCTGGGCAAAGAGCTGGGCGTTGGCGATGGCCGCGGCCGCCTGGTTGGCCAGGATGGTCAATTGCCGCATATCCTGTTCGCCAAAGTGATAGGGACGTCGGCTCTGGGCGGAGACGATGCCAAGGGTGCGGCCGCCGCTTATCAGGGGCAGAAACAGGGCCGAACGGGGCGGTGATTCGCTCTCATAATTAGGGCGGGCCGGCAACTGGCCCATCTCGCGCTCGAAATCGCCTACCAGCAACGGCTGTTGGGAATCGCGCACCCAGCCCACCAGGCCACGGGCTTCCCCCATACTCGAGTTTTGCGCCTCAAGATCAAACAGTTGCGGGACCGACTGCGGCACGCCGTCGATGGTCCAGTAGCGGATGTCATAGTAACCCTCGTCGAATAACCCCACCTGGAACGTGCGATTGTCGATGATCTGTCCCGCCTGTTCGGCGATCAGATTACAAAGGGCGTCAAGGTTAAGCTCGGCGGCTACAAGGGCACGGCCCGCGGCGATGAGCGCTTCCTGCTCCGCCACCCGCTCTTCCAGCAGTCTGCGCGTGCGGCGGCGACGAAGATAGATGAGCAACAGGCTGGCGACGAGCGCCGCCGCCATCATGGCGGTAATCAGGAGCAACAGGATTGCGCCGCGGTCATCTTCAGGGGAAAAGGGGAACATGGCCGGCGTGGTGACAAGGTTCAGGGCGATCACCATCCCCGAACGGAGATCCGACCCTAGGTGCGGGCCTTTGATTGGGCCTGGCTTCGCGCTGTCTCACAATCTTCATGAATATCGAATACTTTATCAAAGCCGACCATGGAGAAAATCTCTTGCAATCGGCCGTTCAGACCGCAAAGAGCCAACGAACCCTGATTGGTCTTGGCCCTTCGCCAGGCGCTCACCAGACAACGCAACCCGCCGCTATTGATGTAACTGGTTTGGGAAAGGTCGACGACGAGATGATAATGGCCATCGTCGAGAAGCACCTTGAGCGTCTCCTCCAGTTTTGGAATCTGGGTTTGATCCAGCCGGTCGGTGATCGCGATCACCCAGGCATCGCTATGAGGAAGACGCTCTTGTCTGACAGTCATGAGGCTTCCTTGTCCGGTTTCGACTCCAACTTCTTGACCATGACTAACTCATTACCCTTTTGCCGGTCGGACGTGAAATATACTTCGTCCATGAGGTTGCGGATGAAATGCAGACCCAGGCCGCCGATACGCAATTGATTGATTACCTCATCAAGTGAGTCTTCATCCGGGTTGATCGTTGGAGGGGACGGAACGAGGCCCGGATCAAACGTCGCCCCCTGATCACGAATGACGATTGTAAAATCGCCCTCGCCGATCCGGTAGCTAATGGTGATGTCGCCGCCATCTTCGCCACCATAGGCATGTTCGATGATATTGGTTGAGGCTTCATCACAGCACAGTTCCAGGTGAAAAATAGCTTCCTCATCGAAACCGGCTTGTGCCGCCCCGGCAGCGACAAATTCGCAGATCTGCTTGATCTCCTTGTAGCGTCCGGGAACTGTCAGACTTCGTTCACCGCCCATGTTAATTGAAAATTCGGCCGACATATATCGATCGATATCACCAGCCACAGCCGTCAACAACACTCAGTTGTCAACAGCCTTCAACTGTCCGCGATATTCGACCGTCAACGTCATGCAGCCGATTGTTCTTGTTGATGCTAAAAGCTGCCGACGGCCGCGACCTCGGAATCGTATACCTCGAACAACGAATCCAGGCCGGCCAACTGCAACACCTCAACTACGCGCTCCGATGGCGCGGCCAGACGTACATCGCCCCGTTGCTTCTTGACCTCGCGCAGCAAGGAGATCATGGCTCGCAAGCCCGCGCTGCTGATGTAGTCGACGCCGCTCATATCCAACACGACGTTGGATTTGCGGCCGGCAACTTCCTTGAGGACGTTGTCGAACTGGGCGACGTTGCTGCTGTCGATGCGGCCGCTGACCTTGACCAACTCAACACGCTTTAGGTCTTCGACCTGGATAGTGACGATAGATTCAGCCATGTTCACCTTCCTCCTGTTTGTTGCGAGTAAGCAAATATAGAGCGACGGAATTATACCATACGATAGGGGGAAAGCGTCAATTAGCCGCCTGCTTTGCTGTGAAATGGTTGATGGCATTCGGCCAAATTCCCTGGCGTCGGCCCAACTCCGTGGCCGGTTCGGTCGCCGATGGTAAGATAGCAGCATGGTAACGGCCGTCAATCCCTCTTCCGTCAAGTTGACCCAATCTCTCAGGGACGAAGCAATCAAACTCGGCTTCAACCGCGTGGGGGTCATCCCCGCCGGCCCGGCTCGTCGTCTCGATGCCTACATGCGCTGGATCGGCGACGGGATGCACGGCGAGATGGGTTACATGGCCCGACCGGACCGCATCATCCGCCGTCAGGACCCCGGCGTGATCCTGCCCGGTGTGCGCTCGGTCGTGGTCGTCGGACTGGATTATTTCACCGCTGACCTCCCGCCTCATATCGCCGGCGATCCGTCGCGCGGCCGCGTCTCCAACTATGCCTGGGGCGTTGATTACCACGACATCATGACTCCACAGCTGGAGATACTGGCGGGCTGGTTACGCGAGCGGCTGGGCGTTGATGATGTCAGCAGCCGGGTCTACGTCGATACCGGGGCAATTCTGGAAAAGGATCATGGCGAGGCGGCCGGATTGGGCTTCACCGGCAAACACACCCTGCTCATCGACCCGCGCCGAGGTTCATGGTTCTTCCTGGGCGTATTGCTGACGACGGCTACCCTGGACTACGATCCGGCACCGGTGGAGCAACCATCGGTGGTGGGTTGCGGCAGTTGCACGCGCTGCCAGACCGCCTGCCCCACGGCCGCCTTCCCCCAGCCGTATGTGCTGGACGCCCGGCGCTGCATCTCCTATCTAACCATCGAGATGAAGGGCTGGATTCCGCGCGAGCTACGGCCGCTTATGGGCAACTGGGTCTACGGTTGCGACGTCTGTCAGGAAGTCTGCCCGTTCAACCGTTTCGCCCAGCCGACCGCCGAGCCGCGTTTTTACCCTGTCGATTGGCGCACGGCCGCGCCGCCGCTGTTGGAACTGTTGGCGCTGGATCAAGAGACGTTCGCCCAACGTTTCGCCGGCAGTCCCATCAAGCGGATCAAGCGCGGCCGTCTGGTGCGCAATGCCTGCGTGGCCGCGGGCAACTGGGGTAGCCACGAAGCCGTCCCGGCATTGACCGCATTGCTCGATGATGCTGACCCTCTCGTCCGCGGGCACGCGGCGTGGGCCTTGGGCCGCATCGGCGGCGAGGCGGCTCATGCAGCACTAACGGCCGCGCTGGATAGTGAGATCGATGAGGACGTCCGTCGCGAACTCACGTTGCCTTAAATCAGCACCATCAGGCAGCTACCCCGGTTTGATCGGCTCGCGATGGGCTTACTTCCCCCAGATATTCACTTTATTCGGATGGAGCGTGACGACGACACGCGATCCGTTGGTTCGCTCGTCCATCGCCTTGAAATCAACCGGACCATATTTAGCGACCATTTTGGGAACGAAAGCATAGTCGGGGTCCGGTGCAATCTCCACGCGACCGCGTAACTCCACCGTCTTGTATCCATTGGGCGGTTCAAGGATGAGGAACGAAGCTTCGTCCCGCACCAGCAGGTTTTTAACTTTCTGCCGCGTGTTGGTGAGATAAAACTTGATGTAACCATCGTCATCAAAGAGAAACCAGATCGCCGAGGCCTGCGGATAGCCGTCCGGCCCATTGGTAGCCAGAACACCAACGTCGGCTTTGAGAAGACCCTGATGTGATTCGGGAACGTTTACCATGATTTACTCCTGTTTGAATTAGACAGGGCCGGAAGTTGAACCCGGCCATGTCGTTGAATGAATAATCATACTTGCCCAACAGAGAAAGCTCCGCTCCGGGCAGCCCACAGATGACGATCAATCGGCCGCCGGAGTTGTCCATAGATTCAGCCGCGGACGGTATACCGCAGGGCCACCACACCGCTACCGAAGCGGCGCTCGTCGATCAGTTCCAGGTCGAGGTACACGCCTTCCGGGAAGAACGGCTTCCCGCCGCCGACGATCACGGGAAACACATACATCTGAATCTCGTCAACGAGACCGGCCCTTAACGCCTGAGCGGCGAGTTCCGGGCCATCGACAGTGATGTCATGCTCGGCGTTGGCCTTGAGTTGACGGACCGCGTCGGGATCGAACTCCCGCTCGATTCGCGTCCGCGCGCTGCGTGGCTCAGTGAGGGTCCTGGAGTAAACGACCTTCTCGGCCGCTTGCCATTGCCGCGCCCAGTCGAGCACAACCGGCGATTCGTCAGGGATTGTATGCGCGGTCTCCCAATAGACCATCATCTCGTACATCTTCCGCCCATAAAGATAAGTCCCGACCGAGGATGTGACCTTGTTGATATAGTCGTGCACCTCCTCATCGGGAGCGGCCCAGCCGAAATCGCCACGCTCGTCCTCGATATAACCATCCAGCGACATGAGCATCCCGTAGATCAATTTGGCCATATATCTCTCTATTTGTATCGATTCTCACCCACGAGGCGCTCCGGCTCACTTGTAACTTTAGTGACTTCAATCCCAATCGAGCAGTTCCTCTTTCTCGGCGTGAAGGTTCCAAACTGCCAGGCCACCATGTGAAGCGCGAATCACCTTTCCCATGCGCCTGGCTTTTGTTCTGAATGCTGTATGACGCAGAACACGGCGAACGAAAGTAGCCACTTCCTCTTTTCTGACATCGAGATAAACCAGGCAATATCCCGCATGGCACAGGTAACGCTGATAAAAATCATCGTCACGAGTAAAAAACGTGGGCTGGTTCAATGGGAGCAAAAAAGGGATGATTTCACGATCCTTCATCCCTTTTCGTCCAATCTCATAACCGATCTGGCGGACCGGAATTCGCCAACTACTTAACAGGCGACGTTGATTGTCAATGATATTTTCATCCAGGACATTCACGTCGTAGTTGGTTCCAAAGCATATTTGTCCACACTATCAAGAAAGGCTTGCCGGGATAATCTGGCGGCTTCGGCGATGGCCTCGTATGAAATGCTGCCGCGCCACTCTTCAATGATCGTTTCCCAGGCCAGACCATCAGCAATTTGCTCCAAAACATCGGCAACCAAAATACGAGTACCCCGAAAGGTAGGCTTGCCATGACAAATTTCCGGGTCGGCAACAATAAAGCGCCCGATGTATTCTGTTTCCATTTCGGCTACGTCTCCTTATACAGAAAGCGCTTGCAGATCTAACAGATTGCTGCTGAGAACATCGGTTAGAGGTAAACTCACCAGGTTTGTGTCATCTGAAAACGTTTTCTCCATCAGTTCCTGATGCTCCACAATCATACCATACTCAGCGGGTTCATTTGAGACTATTTCTCCTCCACAGCTCCCCGAAACGTGCGAATGTTGCGCAGGGGCGTCGTGGTCATGATCACGCATCCCGTGCTGAGCAGCAACCGGCGGTCGCCGGTCTGTCGCCGCGCGTCGGCGACCTCGGCCAGCATCTCCTCCGGCCCTTCCTGATGGATTGTCCATTGCGAGACGCCGCCGCTGGCCGCCCCGCGGATCTGCGACAGTCCCTCGGCCAGCGGAAGGCCGGTGTCGCGGTCGTGCCAATTAAGAAAAGCCGCCGGATAGTCCGCCACGAGATCGAACATCACCCGCGTGCCGTGCAGGTGAACGATATTGCACCACAGATCGGCCGCGTTCTCCAGCACTTGCAGGTCGTAGAGACGGCCGAATGTCTCGAACTCGTCGCGGCTCATCAACGGGTAGGCGGCATGCTGCACGGCGTAATAGATGCCGGCGATGCCTGTCGCTCGCGCCGCGTCAATGAAGCGCAGGATGCTCTCGGTCAGCATCTCCAGCCCGTATCGGAAAGCATCGGGGCTATAGCGCATGTGGCTGAGCATCGTCTCGTTGCCGGCCAGGTGCTTGGCCATCGACAGAGGCGAGAAGACGGTGGCGATGAACGGCGTCGAACCGCCTCGCGTCCCGCCGTGCAAGCCTTCGCCAATCAGTCGCAGTGCCTCGATCTGTTTCGCCAGCATGCCCCGGCCGGGATCGAGCGGCCGCAACGACTCCCAATCGGCCGGGGACTGGACAGGATAATAGGTTGTCTTTCGCGTGCCCTCGATGTGGCCTTCCCAGCGATCGACCACACCCCAATCGGCGACGGAGTAACTGCTGGCCGGGCCAACCTTCACGAGATCCCAATCATAGTCGGCCTGCCATTTGAGGTGTGCGGCCGCCAGCGCGGCCGCGTCCTGATCATCGCCCGGCCAGTGTCGCCATAAGGCCACCGGCAGACGGTCGACCTTCCCGCCGGCGATGGCGGTTTCCAATCGTTTACGTTTACTCCATTCGGACATGGGTTTACTCCGGGCTATAACGCCGGCTGATCAACCGGCTTGTCTGCTCGACCGCGGTCAGGATCGATCGCGCTGCGACTGCTAATCTATTATATCAACCGGCCCTAGGATCAACCGGTCGCCGATCAGGTTGCCGGCCACATCGGCCATATGCAGGCGACGCTTGCTGACCATCTCGTAGAGGCCAACCTCGATGTAATACCTCCCTGGCGGCAAATCGTCGGGCAGCACAAGGCGATAGGGATCGAGCAACCGCTGACCCGGCAGCCACTTCGGTATCCACAGGTGGGTCGGCGCGGACCCGCCCAGGGGCGTATAGTCCAGGGTTACGATCGGCCGGTTGTCACCGTCGATGAGATGGAAAAAAACCGTATAGCCTTCCTCGGCCCTGGCGATCGATTGCCATTGCAGAAGCAGCTGAATCGTATCGCCGGGCCGCGCCGCCAACGGCTCGCTCCAGACGGCCGAGCGCCGCTCCCCACCGAGCCGCGCCGTCGCCGAGACCAGCCCGACCCTCTGCCTGAAATTAGCCAGCAAGTAATCAAGGCGCGGCGGCGTATCACGACCGGTAACCGTCAGTTCGCCCAGCGAGTGCAGCGGGGCCGACTCCACATCCGTGCTCAGATTCCTGAGGCCGACCGACACCGGATAGGTTCCACTCGGCAAGTCGTGGGGCAAAGCGAAATCAAACCTCTCGACAATGACCTCGTCCGGCAGCCAGTCCGGGGAGACCGCATGGCTATCGGTCGTGAAGGCGAATACCAGATCGCCGACGTGGATGACCGGCACGTAGTAGTCGGCCGTCCCCACCGGGGCGCGCATGGCCAGCGTCAGGGGAACATAATCGCCGGCGGCGACATCGCGTCGCGGGAAATCATAGGCGACGATCTCCACCGCCTCGTCGCCCGCGGCCGTCAGTGGCGTCAGACCGTCGGGGATGCTCGTATCGCCCGGCTCCACGACCTGATAGAGCGAGCCGTCGGGTCGCAGCCGGAATCCGGCATCCACGATCTCCCGCCGATAGTTGCTTAGATAGACCGGACCGCCGGGCAGAGTGGCAAAGACGCTCTCCAGCCACGGTTGGGCGGTGGAGACGAGCACCGGTCGCACGTCATCTTCATCCGGCCAACGCTCCTCCACAAACCGGGCATACCACAGCGGCGTCATATGCTCCCAGTCATTCAGCAGCGTCGCCCCCTCGCCGTTTCCCTCGAAACGATCGAAAACGGCCGTCACATAGTCGGCCGCCTCGGTATAGTGACGCAGCGACACGCGCGGCGCGTTGCGAGCCAGTTGCAGGCCAGGCCCCATCAGAAAGATCGCCGCCGCCAACAAGGCCATCGCCGATGTCTTGGCTCTCAGCCGGGCAGAAGACATCATCAGCAGCCCATACAGCCCGATGCCGGCCAGCAACCCGACGATCAGGACGGGGCCGAGGATATAGGCCATGATGTCCTGCGCCCGCAAGCTCATGACAAAGGCGTAATTGCACAGGGAGGCCGACACATAGAGCAACACCGGTTTCCAGGCCGGGATGACCGCCGGTATGGCGGCACGAGTCAAGCGCCTTTCAGCCAGCGGCCAGGCAATGCCCAACACGGCCAAAAAGATGACCGCCGGCGAATATTGCAGCCGCAGGATGGTCCAGAAGACGATGGCTCGGTTGGGGATGTCGGCCGCCCCGAAGAAGGGCAGGCTCTCGCTGAGGCCGCGCGCCAGCACATGATCGAGGAAGCCATTGAGCGTGTTCATCGTCGACGGCCCAAATGCCGGAGCCATCGGGCTGCGCAGTGGGAAGTAGAGCCAGACGGCCAGCCCCACAAGCGCGAAGCCGATCATCGACGCCACAACGCGCCATTCTCGCCAGATACCCGGCCGAACTATCAGGATGAACAAGGCATAGGCCGGAAAGGAGATAGCCGTCAGCGGGTGGTGGGTGACACCCAGCCCGGCCGACAGGGCAAAGGCGTAGAGCCAACGATTGCCCGTCGCCCCTCGCGTGGCCCAGCGTGTCAGAAAAAACAGGTTGGCCGACAGGAACGTGGCCGTGACGATGTGGGGGTTGGCATGGATGGCGTGCTGCCAGAAGTTAACCCCCAGCCCCACCGTCAGCGCGGCAAAGACCCCACTGACTAACCCCCAATCCGCGCCGGAGGGGCTATCATCGCGGTGGCTTTTTTCTCCTTTGCCTACCTGCTGATCCACGGGCAAAGCCGCATCTCCGCCCGCCCTCCCGGCAAAAAGGACCCGCGCCACGTCGCGAACAGTGCCAAAGACGAACAGGGTGGCCGTCGTCGCCGCCGCGGCCGACAACAGATGCATGCGCCAGGGGATATCGGCAATCGGGATGAGCGCCTGGAAGAGCTTGCCCACCAGCGTATAAAAGGCATAGCCCGGCGGGTGAGCAATACCCAGGATGTTGGCCACGAAGGTGTACTCGGTCGGGTCGCCATAGACGATAGTCTGAGCCAAAGTCAGCACATAAGCCACGGGGATGACGAGCATCAAGGTCAACAAGCCGATGCGCGCCAAGGAAATACGATTGAGCATTGGGCAATTCAGGATCGATTCAGCGCATTGGGCGCGACACGATTATACACCTGCTCCGTCTCACGTGCCGCGCGCTCCCAACTGAAGCGAGCCGCCTGCAGCAGCCCCAACTCCCGGCGTTGCTCGTACTCATTGCGGTCAGCCAGCAAGCGGCCGATCACCGCCGCCATCTCGTCCACGCCCTCCGGATCGAAGTAGGCGGCCGCTTTCCCGCCGACCTCCGGATGGCTGCTGCTGTCGCTGGCGGCCACGACCTGACCGCAAGCCATATGCTCCAGGATCGGCAGGCCGAACCCCTCATAAAGACTGGGTTGTACAGCCAGAGCCGCCGCGCCAATCACCGCCGGCAAATCGTCGTCGGGAACCCAGCCGAGCGGCCGCACGACCCCGCCCAGCCCCTCGGTCTCAATGCGGGCGAATAAATCATCGTAGAGCCAGCCCCGTCCCCCGGCCAGGAGGAGATGAAGATCTGGAAAGGATTGGCGAAGAATCTGGAAGGCATCGAGCAGGCGCATAAGGTTTTTGCGCGGCTCAATGGTGCTCAGGTGCAGGAGGAACCGCTCAGGCAGGTCGTACTGACGGCGAACGTGGTCGATCCCGGCCGGGGATGGGGGTTTGAAGTGGGTCGCGGCGGCCTCATACACAACCGTCACTTTAGCCGGATCGACCTGATAAAACCTGACGAGATCGCGCTTGGTAGCCTCCGACACAGCGATGATGGCCGAGGCCCGTTCAACATAGAGCGGCATGGCGCGGTTCAGATACCAGTAGTTGAGCCGCTTGTGGTAATCGGGAAAAAGCTTGTAAATCAGATCATGGACCGTCAAAACCGTCGGAACGTTGCGCAATGGCAGCAGCAAATGCTCGGTGCTGTGAAATAATCCGGCGTCAGGTACAAGCCGGTTGAACGAAACCCGGCCGAGATGCCCCAACAGAACGGCCATCCGCCACGGCTTGTAGCCCCAGTTGACCACCCGCCGCGACGCCCCGACCGGGAGTGAGTCGGGGTAGCGCCCCTTTCCGCCTCGGTTGTAGAAGAGGGCGTAACGGCTCGGATCGCGGGCGAGGAGAGCGCCTGCCAATCGTTCGCTATAGCGCCCCAGCCCGGCCTTGCTATGAACGGCGGCCGAGATATCGATATAGTTCACAGAAATATCTTCGTAGAGAGACGGCCCAGCGGGCCGTCTCCTACAGCGCGGCCAACACCCGTCGTGTCAGCACGGCGGCCATCTCGGCCCGATAAGCGGCGTCGCCGCGGAAATCGCCGGGATGATTCGCCGCCGCCTGCGCTTGGGCCGCCGCCTCATCGATGGCCCGGCTGTCCAGCTTGCCGGACAGGGCGGCCTCGGCCGTAATCAGTCGTTGCGGCCGCGGGCCGATGCCCGTCGCTGCCAGCCGGATCGCGCCATTGTCCGGCCGCCATGCGGTGACGGAGACGATCGGCTGATCTGCCGGTGTGCGGGCCACTCGGTCGGATGCGCCAGCACCGGCCGGCCATGACACCAGCAATTCCGCGATGAGGCCCGGCGGCCGTTCATCCTCCTGCAGATAGGCGGCCAGCGTCAATGTCTCCGGCGCGGGCAGGCGCAGGCTGACGGCGGCGTCCATCGCCAGCAACGCGGCCAGCAATTCGCTGTCGGACAACCGGGAGGCGACGACGCCGCCGATCGTGGCCATGTGACGATAGGTGTTCGGCCCGGCGCGGTGGATCGCCTCTTTCAGCAGCGCTGCCGCGCCCTGTAACTCGGCCAGAGGCGACACCAGATTCTCCAGGTCAGCTAATCTGACCATTGCGCCGATGCGCAACAGGCGGCCATCGTCCGCCCAGACCAGTTGATTAAGACCGGCGTCTTGCAGATCGACGACGGCCGAGTCAATGCCCTCTTCGGTCGCCAGCAGCGCGGTACCACCGGCGAGGGGCACGGTGTTCGGTTGGCCCAGAAATCGCAGCGCTTCATCCAGGCTTAAGGGTCGATAGAAATTCACGGGTTTATGTGGCATAGGACAAAATCTCAAGGGGGTAATCAAGCGACAATCATCGCCATATTAGCTCCACCGGGGTTCCGGCGCAAGTCTGAACGGC
>CAZZJN010000083.1:0-12380 GCA_964654505.1 uncultured Ardenticatenaceae bacterium
ACCCGACAAACACCGCGAGAGCCAAGTAACGCCAGTTCCTGATAGATATGTTTATTAATGACGCAAACTTCCTGCAGGGCTTTTCCAAAGTCAGAGCAAAGCGAGGGACATAGATAGTTTTGCCTCGAATACGCGTTGGGCGAATGCAAGATTCGTGAAGCCCAGCTTGCTAACCAGGCCGATGATGAAGCTATTCAACGCCGCCATGGCTCTGGCTTGTTGTTTGTTGGACATCCGGGTTCCATCCTCCTGCAATGTCACGTCCCGCCGGTAATGGAGACAGTTCTCGATTCGCCAATGCTGACGAATTAAATCAAGTAATTGGTCGGCTGATGCCCGGTCATGCGGCAAGCTGGTAATGCCATAGGTCTCATCGGTGGCCACAACTCCGGTGGTCAAGCAGGTCACCTTGCGAACCAGCCTGAAGACCTGTTGGACGCCCGGCCAATCAATGAAGCCTGTTTCATCAACAATGGCTGTTAGGGTGCGCTCTTGCAGACGACCATGTACTTTGTCAACCGTTCGGGCGGTCGTCTGGGGCAATGGTTTGATGTACCAGCCAGGCGCTTTGCGAGGTGGAATGAAGAACAGGCTGACCTCTTCTTTCAAACCTGCCTGATTATCTTTGACTGGCCAAAGATAGTCGCCCCCGCGAGCCAATACCTGCACTGATAAATTACGCTGGGTAAAGAGCGCATCGCCCGTTACCACCCGGCCACACAAATTCAGACTTTCCAATACCTTCGGTGCGGCAACCAGTTCGTTTTCTTTGGATTCAACGGCCACTTGTGCCAGGACAACTCCTTCAGCCGGTAAAAATGCAGCTAACAAATGTTCGCCCTGTGTTTTCCCTGACGGGATTGTGCCGCGTAACGATTTGCCGTCCAGAGCTATTTGCTCGCTTTGTTGCCCTCCTTGCGTCTCATGCAAGAATCGATTCAAGACGGGCAATAATTCTGACGACACGACGGCATCGCTGAGTGTGCGTCGAATCGTGTTGAGTGCAGGTACGGTGTCACGTCGGCACTTGAACGCCTTGACCAGTTGTCGGCGCCTCAGCATCACCCATTGAGCAATGGCAGATGGCTTGTGTTGCCCGGCCAGTTTGGCCAAAATGATGACTCCCAGCAGAAACGTTAATGAATAGCGAATCCCACGCGCTTGACGCATGTCCGTTACACCTTGCAGTTGTTCCAGTAGAGCGTTGACATCGAACCCCATCTCCTCGGCGACCGTTTTGTCCAATGTGATATGATCAGTCATGAGAACCCCCTGTTGTTTGGTTGGTTTGGTCACCCCATGATAACAGGTGTGGTTCTCTTTATCTTATCCTTTCCTGACTTTGGAAAAGCCCTGTTTTGATTTGACCCTTGCATTATTATCGAAATGATGTATGATATATCTTGGTTTGTTGGCCGGGCCGGAGTGGTGAGGCATCGCTCCCGGCCCGATTTTAGTTTTAGCAAGAGAGAGTTTCAATTGTCCAAGAAGATTTATGTAGGTAATTTGTCGTTTTCCGCTACCGAGGACCAGGTCCGCGATATGTTCGCCGAGTTCGGTGACATCCAGTCCCTGGCCATGATCAACGATCGCGACACCGGCCGCTTCCGCGGCTTCGCGTTTGTCGAGATGGAAGATTCGGCAGCCAACGCAGCTATCAACGGCCTGAACGGCAAAGAAGTTGACGGTCGCGAACTGACTGTGAACGAAGCCCGCCCGCGCGAAGAGCGTTCGGGTGGTGGTGGCGGCGGCGGCGGCGATCGCGGTGGCGGTGGCGGCGGCGGTCGTCGTAATGATTATGGCAACCGCGATCGCGGTGGCCGCAGCAACTGGTAATCAACCGCGTCCGATAGGGCGCATTAGCACAATCGTGAAGAAGGCCGTCCCGGTTTCGGGGCGGCTTTTTTATTGCTTGGATTCGGCGGTTTGGCTGCCGGCGGCGGCGATCTCCTGCCGCCATTTGTCGCGGTTGGCGTTGCGGGCGATCTTGCCGCTCGACGTCTTCAGCAGCCATTTCGGTTCTACGAGATGGACATAGCTGACGGTGACCATGGCCCGGCGAGCCACCTCGCGGCGGATAGCGCGGCCGATCTCTCGCCGCTCCTCCTCGTCCCGCGTGGCCACCTCGGCCACGACGGCCACCAGTTCGGTGCCCTCGCGCTCGTCAGCGACGCCAAACGCCACCGCCCGGCCCGCCTTCACCCCCGGAACCTCATAGACGATGGCCTCGATGTCGGCCGGATAGACGTTCTTGCCGGCGTTGATGATCAGGTCCTTGCGGCGGCCGATGACGGTGACCTCGCCGCCGGCCATGTAGCCCATGTCGCCGGTCAGGAACCAGCCGTCGGAGTCAAACGGTTGCAGGTCGGGCCGCTTGTAATAACCGGTCATGAGGCAGTCGGAGCGGATGGCGATCTGTCCGACGCGGCGATCGGCCAGCGGGCGGCCGTCGTCGTCGATGATGCGGGCCTCGGTGCCGGGGATGGTCGGGCCGCAGGAGACGAGGACGCGGGCGAGGGGGTCGTCGGCAGAGATATTTTTCGCGTAGCCATTCAAATCCAATTCGGCCGCATCGACGACGTCAAGCCGGGCGGGCACGCCGGGCGACGTCTGGGTGACGGCAAAGGTGTTCTCGGCCATGGCATAGCTGACGGCCAGCATCTCCGGCCGCGCGCCGTTCTCGGCGAAACGCTCCAGAAACAACTGGTGGCTGTCGTGGCGCACCGGCTCGGAGCAGTTGATGAACAGGCGCATGGACGCCAGCGACCAATCCTGGCTGTCGCGGCGGCGGATGCGGCGGGCGCAATGGTTATAGGCGAAGTTGGGCAGCCAGCAGAGGGTGCCGCCGTGGTCGTGGATGGCGCGCAGGAGCAGGGCGGGATGGCTGACCCAATCGAAGGGGGACATGAGCACCAGTGGCACGCCCAAGGTGAGGGGCAGGAGAAATCCGGCGATGAGGCCCATGTCGTGGTAGAGGGGCAGCCAGCTGACGATAACGTCATTTTCGCATAGCGAAATGGCTCGGTTATAAGCAGCCAACTGATTCAACACGGCCGTGTGGCTGAGGGCAACCCCCTTTTGCAGCCCGGTGGTGCCGGAGCTGTGCTGGAGGAAAGCGATGTCGGATGGCCGGGGACTGAAGGGTGAAGGTTGGTCTGGAGCGGGAAGCGATTCAAGATCCGAGGAACCATAGACCGGGCAGGGCATATTCGGCCGCAGTGTCGGGGCGAACTCGTCGGTGGTCAGCACGGCGGCCACGTCCGACAGCCGGGCCAGTTCGGCCATGCCGCGCATGTAGACCTCGGGATCGAGCTTCTCGGTCAGGGTGGGGAACATCGACGGCACGGCCCCCATCAGCAGCGCGCCCCAGAAGGCGTGGATGCTCTCCAGGTTCTGGGTGTGGGCGATGACGACCAGGTCGCCCGGCCGCAAGCCCAGCCGGGTGAGCGCGCGAGCGGCGGCCGTGGCGGCGTCGCGGAAGGCGCGGCGGCTGACGATGACAGGTTCTTTATCCGTCTCGACGTAGATGACGGCCGGACGATCGTCGGCCGTTGCCAGCGTGACGGCATCAAGCAGGGTGACCAGGTCGGGCATGGCGTTCGTTCAGGGGCGTGAGCGCGCCGCCGGCGGCTAGCCGCGCAAGACCCGCGCCACCATCTGATCGAGGGTGTCCATCCGGCTCACAGTCAGCTCGGGGTCGGGGATGAAGACGTCGAACGCCTCCTCGACGTAGACGCCCAACTCGGCCAGCGCGAACGAATCCATCATGCCGCCGGTGATGATGCCCTCGCCATCGGTCAGCGGGTAGGAAGGGTCGCGAATCAGTTCGCGTGTGATGAACGCCCGGAGTTTCTCTCGCACAATCGTTTCGTCCATAGCCCGTGAGGATAATCGTAAAGTCGCCAGGGCGCAACGTGGCGGCTATGATATACTCTCGCCACCTCGCCTGATTGGGCGATGCCGGGGCGACCGGCGCGGGACTTATTGTGGATTCGACGACAACCTCATCCGGGACGCAGGAAACATTGGGACGGCGGACGTTCGCCGTGCCCGGCTGGCTGCGCAACCCGGCGGGGGCGATCGTTGTCGCCGCGTTCGTCTTCAGCCTGTTATCCGTGATCACCCTCCTGTTGGAGATCGGGCGGCCATTCGGGGGCTACACGACCTATGGTTTCATCGGTAATTCCACCGTGGAGATGACACAGGAGACGCCCAAGTGGTGGCTGACCTGGGGGCCGCAAGGGCCGAATCACGATGATGAATTCCTGACGATCAACGGACGGTCGTATTACCGGAATATGTGGAATGAGATGGCCAGGGCATATGGACGTGGTGAAGCCGTCACAGTGACATTTCATCGGCCGGGGGTGGAAAAGGAATTCACATTCAGCCTGAAACCGCGGCTGTTCACCCTGCTCGACTTCCTTGATTTGCGATTCCCCGACCTGCTCATTGGACTGGTCTTCTGGCTGCTGGCGGTCATCGTGCTGCATGCCGGGCCGGATTTGACGTTAAACCGGGTGTTCGCAGCGGCGATGGCTTGTGTCGCCGTCAGTCGCCTGACGACGCTTCCAACTTTGGCAAGCGACTATCGCCTGTTGCCGAACATATCGCGGATGGTCTATTTCCTGGCTTCCGGGCTGTTGACGGCGCTGATCTTTCATTTGGCGTTTCTCTTTCCAACGCCCCTCAGGAAGATGCCCGTCCGATTGCTTCGCGTGCTGTATGGTGTCGCCATCCTGTCGGGCATCGTAATGGCCGCCGCCCGGACGCCGCTTTGGGCCGCCTGGCCGGAAGATCTGAACAGGCTCATTGATTATTATACTATTCGGGTGATGATGCTGATGCTGCTGGGCGGCATCGTCACCCTGTTCGCCCGGCTCGTCCGGGTCTGGCTAACCAGCGGCCCCGGCAAAAAGCGGGAGAAGCGAGTGGCGCAGATCGTTTTAGTGGGGCTGATCCTGGCCTTGCCGCCGGTTCTGATTATCTTCACACCGTTCATTCCCGGTCTTGCCCGCTCCGTCCCGTTTTTTTTGGAGCGGCTGGATCTGCGCTATTTTCTGTTGGCGGTGCCGATCGCCTTCGCCTTGGCCATTATCCGCTATCACACCTTCCGGACACCCTCGCCGCTCTTCATCTTCGTCATCGTCCTGTCGACCAGCGCATTGCTGGCGACGTTCGCGGTGGCCGTTTGGGGGTCGATGCAGCCTGATGGGTTCCGCATGGCGGATCGGCCGCTTTTCGAGGTCATCTTTGCCTTTTATCTGCTTGCCGGGGTGTTCTGGAGCAGGCAGGCGACCTGGCGCGGCTGGTTCGGCCGCTTGCTCCATCGATCCGACCGGAATTTTGAATCGGCGCGGTCGTTCGGCAATCGGGTGATGAGCCGGACTCCCTTGCAGGCCATGCCGGAAACGATCGCCACGGCGCTGGTCGATGAGTTGGGTGTGGAGCGGGCGGCGGTGTGGGCCTATGATGTCGATGGCGGGACGTATGAGTTGTCCGGGGTTGCCGGATCGATGAAGCCGCCCGTTCCCCCGCGGCTGGTTGCTACGCCCGGTGCGCCGGTCCCCGACCAGGTGGTCCACACGGGCTGGACGGAGACGCCCGCCTGGCTGGGTCGGCCGGCGGCCGAGGGCCGGATCGAGGTGATCGCCCCCCTGAAGATCAATGAGCAGATGGTCGGCTTATTGGGCGTGGGTCGTCGCTGGGATGAGGATATTTTCGACGAACGTGATTTGGCGGTGATCGAGCTGGTCGGCCAGCAGGTATCCCTGTTCATGCAGGCGTCGATGCAGATCGAGGAGCTGCGTCTCGTACCGGCGCGCGTGGCCGTGGCCCAGGAGCAGGAGCGATACCGGCTGGCGGGCGAGCTTCACGATACCATCCAGCAGTTTCTGGGGCGATTGCCCTTCTTTCTGGCGACCAGCCGCGACATGATGGCGACGGATCAGGCGGAGGCGACGGCCATCCTGGAACGCTGCCTGGACGATGTGGAGGAGGCGTCGATTGTGCTGCGCGAGATTCGGGCCAATCTGGCCCCCAACCAGCTATCGAATAGCCTGGTTGTGCCGCTGAACAATCTGGCCGGCTATATTGAGAGGCGCATGGGGCTGAAGGTGTGTCTGGACCTGCCTGACGGCCTGGATGAGGCGACGACGGCCGGCACACGCCACGCCCTGTATCGGGTGATCCGGCAGGCGACCGACAACGCGGTGGCCCATGCCGGGGCGAAGGAGATCGGTATCACGCTGGGGCTGGCGGACGGCCGCGTGCTGTTTGCGGTGCGTGACGACGGCCGTGGCGTGGGGCACGACGAGCTGGCAGGCGCCGCAGCCCGCGGCAGCTTCGGCCTCCAGTCGATGGAGGCGCGGGTGAAGGCGGTGAACGGGGAGTATGTCTTTACCTCGGCCGAGGGGCAGGGCACGACGGTTTCGGGCTGGGTTCCGGCGGTGAGATAATTAACCGCCGGCTATGGTATAATGGGCCTATGACTACCGGGACCCTTCGATTCCGATTCACGACGGACGAATATGAGCGGATGATCGCCACCGGGCAAGCTTTCGGGGATGCGGCTTTCGTTGTCGACGATATCCTCAGTTAGGCTGCATCTATTCACTTCCGACAAACGCATTTGCCAGTAATGCCGCGAATTGACGCGAGCCTTCCGGCGTCAGGTGCACCGGCGTGTCGGTGAACTCCTCCGGCGGGATGGCGTCCCACAAGTCCAGATAGCGCCAACCTTCGGCGGCGGCCGCCCCGGCCAGCATCTGCCGGTACTGGTCATAAGCCCATCGGGGGTAGAAGGTGTTGTAGCGAATGTCACTGTTCTGACCGCCGGCGATGAACATCGGCTCGTTGATGAGGATCACCGGTACGTCGGCCGCCCGCGCCAGCCCCGCCCGCAACACCTCGAACGCCAGGTCGTCTTCCGTCAGCGGTCGCTCCCCGGCCATATCCAGCCAGCTCTCGTCGGCCTTCAAGTCGTCGGTACGCGCCGGAATCTCGGCCGGGATGGCCTGATCACGTCCCGTGGCCGCCCAAGCCATCCCCCAGGCTTGCAGGCGCAGCAGGTCGGCCAGATCGCGGCGGTGGCCGACGAGCGTCTCTTGCAGGAACCCCCGGTCGACGAAACGCGAATCGGCCGGATCGAGGCCCAGGTCGTAGCGGCCGATGAGGTCGCGCACTCGTCCGGCGTTCTCATGCAGCAGCGGATGCTCCAGCTGGCGGCCGCGGGCGAACGATTGCAGCGTCACCGGCCACAGGATGAGATCGGCCTCGGTTCGCGCCAACGCCTCGTCCAGCAGCAGCAGATCTTTGGTTAGCGACATCACCGGATAGCCGAGGTTGTGGACAACGATGCGACGGCCGTCGGCGGCGCGCAAATCGAAGGCGTTGAGTTGCCCGGCCAGCGTGTCGTCGTTGGCCAGGAGCCAGCCCCAGGTGGCGGAATCGCCGATGAGCAGTACGCGAAACTCGTCGGCCGCCGGCGACCGGGCGATGGCGTGGGCGGCGAACATGGCCGGCAGGTTGTTGAGCGTCAGGTTGTAATCCTCGGCGGGAATCTCGCCATAGGGCAGGCGAAGACGGCCGGGATAGGCGACGTTATAGAGCGACAGGCGGCCGAGGGCGTCCAACGGCCGGATGGCGGCGAAGACCGCGTTGAGCAAGAGGAACAGGACGGCCGCCTTGAGGACGACGCGGCCGATCAGGGGCCAGTCGACGGCGGCCGGAGTTTCTCCGGTTGAGATTGCGTCCTGCGCGGTTTCGTTCATAGCGTTATTGGTCATTATAGCCTGATTTGAGCGTTGTGGAGATAAGTAAAAGCACGTGGCAAAAATCATCGATGTGATACACTTGCGCCGTAATCGACCCTCAGTGAGGAGACAAGAATGATGTGGAATAACCTGTTTGCCCGACTTTTTCCGTCGCCGGTGCCCGTGACAGCCGGTGGCGACGCCAGAGAAACGGAGACGCCGCTGGTCTACATGGCGTCTGAACAACCGCCCAAGCGCACCGTCACCGGCCAACGCCGACGACCGGGCAGCGATCGGCCCAGCGCCGGGCGTGTCGAGGCGCCACCCCGCCGCGACAGCCGCCCGCCCAGTTCCGGCGGCGGCCATTCGTCAGGCGGCGGCGGCTTTTCGTCAGGCGGCGGCTACTCGTCGGGCGGCGGCGGCATGAGCGGCATCCCCGGCGGGATGCGTGGCGCGGCCGGCGGCGGCGGCGTGTTGCTGACCATTTGTGCGGTCATCGCCTACATCATGTTTGGTGGCGGCGGCGGCGGTGGCGACAGTTTCGACACCGGCGGGTTCAGCGACCAGACGCAAGGCCAGCAGGAGGAGTTCGACCTCGGTACCGGGCTTCAGCAGCCGACGCAGGCCCCCTCACAACCGGTCGCCACCAGCGCCCCCAGTTTCTCCGGAAGCAACACGAGCATCACCGGTGCGACCGGCGCGGCCGCGGGTTCGTTGCCCGCGGCTTCCGGCGCGGCCGCCACTCCCGGCCAGACCTGGACGATCATGCTCTACCAGGATGCCGACGACAAGGTGCTGGAGCAGGATATCTTCATCGACTTTAATGAGGCCGAGCTGGTCGGCTCGTCTGACCGCGTCAATATCGTCGCCCAGCTCGACCGCTATGTCGGCGGCTTCCGTGGCGACGGCGACTGGAGCGATACCCGCCGCTTCCACCTGCAGAAGGACAACGACCTGGAGCGTATCAATTCGCCCTATCAGTCCATCGGCGAGGTGGACATGTCCAACCCGCAGGTGCTGGTCGATTTCGCCACCTGGGCCATCGAAAACTACCCGGCCGACAAATACGTGCTGATCATGTCCGACCATGGCATGGGCTGGCCCGGTGGCTGGACCGACCCCGAGCCGAGCGGAGGTCCCCGATTGCGCGTGCCCCTGGCGCAAGCCATCGGCGACGCCATGTACCTGAGCGAGATCGACGGCGCGCTGCAAGCCATCCGCGACCAGACGGGTCTCGATGCCTTCGAGCTGGTCGGTATGGATGCCTGCCTGATGGGACATATGGAAGTGTATGCCGCACTGGCGCCGCATGCCCGTTTCGCCGCCACTTCGCAGGAAGTGGAACCGGCCGTCGGTTGGGCCTATACCTCCTTCCTGAACGAACTGACCCAAAACCCCGACGTGACGGGCCGTGAACTGGGCCAGTGGATCGTCGACAGCTATATCGTGGGCGACCAGCGGGTCACCGATCCCAACCTGCGGTTGCAGTTCGTCGGCCGCTCGGGCATCTCCGCCCAGCAGTTGGCGTCGCAGCTGGAGCAGGGCGTCACGCTGGCGGCCGTCGATCTGTCACAGATGCCGGCGGCGATGGAGGGGCTGAACCGCTTCTCGCTCTACCTGCAAAACGTCGATCAGCGCGCGGTAGCCAAGGCGCGTAACTACGCCCAGTCGTTCACCAGCATCTTCGGCCAGAACGTGCCCGCGTCCTACATCGACCTGGCCCACTTCTCGGCCTTGCTGGTGAAGGAGACGGGCGACGCCGGTTTGCGGTCGGCCGTGGAGGAGATGTTCGGCACGTTCCAGAAGATGGTCGTGGCCGAGAAGAATGGCCCCAAGAAGCCCGGCGCGACCGGTCTGTCTATCTATTTCCCCAACTCGCAGCTCTACGGCTCGGCCGCGGCCGGCCCGGCCTCCTACGTGCCGGTGTCGGAGCGGTTTGCCGGGGCGTCGCTGTGGGATGATTTCCTGAACTTCCACTACACCGGCCGCGGCTTCCAGGACACAGCCGGGTCGCTGGTTATCCCCGACCGCAGCGTGGCCATCGAGGCCCCGGGCGCGGGAGCGGTCAGTCTGTCGCCGCTGACGGTGGATAGCGAGACCGTGGATCCCGGCAATGTGATTCAGATGAGCGCCGATATCGACGGCGAGAACCTGGGCTATATCTACCTGTTTGCCGGGTACTATGATCGCGAGGCCAACTCGGTCAACGTCATCGATATGGACTATATCGACAGCGGCGACACCCGCGAGGTGAACGGCATCTACTACCCCGACTGGGGCGAGGGGGCCTTCACGCTGGAGTTCGAGTGGGAGCCGATCGTCTTCGGCATCAACGACGGCCAGAACCGGGTCGTGGCACTGCTGGAGCCGCGGAGCTATGGCGCGTCGCCGGATCTGGCGGTCTACACGGTGCAGGGCATGTATACCTATGCCGACGGCACCCAGCGACGGGCGCAGCTGATCTTCAGCAATGAGACGCTGCACCAGGTCGTTGGTTTCATGGACGAGCGCGGGGAATCGGACACGGCCATGACGGCCGCGCCGCGCGAGATTCTGCCGTCGGTGGGTGATACCTTCACCGTCTTCGAGCGCTGGTATGATCTGGACAGCAACGGCCGTCTGGTGGATATGGCCTATGAAGAAGGCGGTACGCTGACCTTCGGCGAGACGGCCTGGACCTATGACGTACTCGATGGACCGGCCGGGGATTACACCATCGGCTACATCGTCGAGGACCTGGACGGCAATCGCACCGAGACCTACCGCGACGTCAACGTGCGGTAAGAGGATCAGGGTTTAGCCGGTATGATGGGGCGGGCCGTTCACGGGAGCGGCCCGCCTTTTTTATTCTCTGTTCAACAGGCGTACGGGTGGGATGGGGCGGCCGAATTGCTTTGTCCCGACAGAATATTGTGGCTGTTGCCCAGTCTCGCTACTCAACTCTTCAGCCATACGGGGGGAGCTGTTTGGCCCCGCAAACTGACAGTTTGCGCTACAGCCCCAGGGGGGAGCCTGTGGAGCAAGTTGTTAGCTTGCTGGCGGTCGGGCAGCCGGTTGTCCCGCCCGTACGGCTTTCGATTTGATTGGGGTTGCTCGCGGTTCTAGCGGGGGTATCCGGTGCAATCGTGGTATAATCGGTCCAGTACCGCGGTTGGCCGGTTGTCCCGGGCGCAACTGAGGAGCCAATTCGACCGTATAGATCGACAGAAGCGGCCGCTCAAGCGATGAGAGCAGGGCCGATTGAGCAACAGAGGCGCGGAGCGCGCCAAATGGATTTGCAAATGGACGGAGTGATTACTTTACCCCATATATTCGTAGTTTTAGGCTTGCTGATGGTCCTTGCCGAGCTGGTGGTGGGCATTCAGACGGGCCTGGACCTGGTGTTGATTGGCTCGATCATGGTGCTGGCCGGGCTGGTGGGGCTATTCTTCAACAGCGCCGAGGTGGCGTTGCTGCTGGCCTCGGTGCTGGGCATCGTCTACATCACCGTCGGCCGCAAGAAGATCAAGCGTCGCATCACGACCATCACCAGGAAGACCAATATCGACAAGGTGATCGGCGCCACGGCCACCGTCGTCCGCGACATAACCCCCGACAGCGCGGGGATCGTGCGGCATGACGACGAACAGTGGCGGGCGACGGCCGATGAGATCCTCTATGAGGGCGACGTGGTGACCATCGAGGCCATCGAGGGCGTCACCGTCATCGTGAGCAAACTGAGCAAGTGACAGGAGAGCTATGTTCTGGATATTCGTATTAGTCCTGATTTTTTTGATCGCGATGGCCGCGCTGATGTTCAGCGTGCGGGTCATCAAGCAGTATGAGAAGGGGCTGGTGGTGCGCCTGGGCCGCTATGACCACACGGCCGACGCCGGGCTGGTCTTCCTTCTTCCTTTCATCGACAGCCTGATTCGCGTCGACATGCGCGAGCAGCTCATCAATGTCCTGCCGCAGCAAGTTATCACCGCCGACAACGTGGTGGTGACGGTCGACGCCGTCATCTACTACAAGGTCGTCGATCCGGTGAAGGCCGAGTTCGAGATCTCCAACTTCAATGTCGCGGCGACGACGCTGGCGCAGACCAATCTGCGCAACCTGGTGGGCGACAAGCAGCTCGACGAGACGCTGACCGCCCGCGATGTCATCAACACCTCGTTGCGCGAGGTGCTGGATGAGTCCACCAACTCCTGGGGCGTCAAGGTGACCAAGGTCGAATTGCAGAAGATCGACCCGCCGGCGGATATCACCACGGCCATGAGCAAGCAGATGAAGGCCGAGCGCGAGAAGCGGGCCAACATTCTGGAGGCCGAGGGTTTGCGGCAGGCGGCCATCCTGCGAGCCGAGGGCGACGCCCAGGCGCGATTGCTGCGGGCCGAAGCCGAAGCCAAGTCGGTGACGATGGTGGCTGAGGCGGCCGAGCGCACCTTCACCGACCGCGCCCGCGAGCTGAAGAAGCTGGAAGTGGCTCAGGTCGTTCTGGGCGGCGAAAGCACCAAGTTCGTCATCCCCGCCGGGGCAGAGATCATCAATGTCCTGGGGCTGGATGACAACAGCGGCAAGGTGGTGCCCGTGCGCACCCGCAAACCGGTCATGCCGCCGGCCGAGTCGGATTAAAGGGTCAGTGAG
>CAZZJN010000084.1:0-12118 GCA_964654505.1 uncultured Ardenticatenaceae bacterium
GAAGGCCATCCGGGTCGGATGCCAATCCTGTGAGGTCAGAAGATAGGACGGCGAGTTGGCCCTCAGGATAGGCATGGCCTCATTGACGAGCACCAGGCCGATCAGGACCAGCAGCAGGATGAGCAGGACGGCGGCCGCGAACAGGACATGACGGGCGATGTAATCCTTGAGCGAGCGTATCCTGCCCCGGCCGCGGTGAGCGACGGCATCCTGCCCGGGAGCCGGGATGGCGATGCCGGGGGTGCCTGGGGCGACCGTCAACCCGGTATCGGACAGGTTGAATGTCCTCGGTTCCCTGTGCGATATCTCCATCGGATGCTCCTTTTCCTAATATATATCCAGCCTGAGAACGGTGAGGACGGGCGCGGGTTTGCCTGCTACTCTCCAAGCAAGCCCAGCGCTTCCGTGATGCGCTCCGGGCTGATATGCACGTACCCGGCATCGGTCACGTAAGCCTGGCCCTCGGTTAGTATCCAGCGATAGAAATCAGCGATGACCGGATCGGGCGCGCCTTTGGTCACGAGATATAACTCGCGGGCCGGCGGGAAGGGATAGGTCCGGCCGGCGATGGCCGCGGCGATGTCGTCCTTCGTGGCGTAGAAGTCCTCGTCGGCGCTAATCACACCGTCGCTGTTTAGGTCCAGCGGGATGACGAGCAGCCCGTCCAGTTGAGCGCCGGTTTCCAGGTTATAGGCAAAGCCGATGTTGTTGAAGCCGATGCCCAGCCTGACCTGCCGCACGGCCTCGGCCAGACCGGGGTCGGCGTTGACGGCCGTGCCCTGCAGGTCTTCCTGGGCCGAGCCGCCCTGATAATGCGACCAGACTTCGGCCGCCCCGGCGGCGTCGGAACGGGTATAGACGATGATGGGATCGGCGGCGTCCGTGCCCAGCAGCTGCCCCCAGGTAGTGATCGTCCGGTTGATCCAGATGGCGGCGGCCGTCTCGGGATTCAGTCCCACGGTCACTAGCTGGGCCGCGTGGGGGTTGTTGGCGTTGGCTGTCGCCACCACGGCGTCGATGGTGACCGGCACGCCAAACGCGCCCAGTTCCTTCTCCTCCGCCCTGATCTCGCGCGACACCATGGCAATATCAACCGCTCCGGCCAGCACGTCGGTCATGCCCTTGCCCGCGCCACCACCCTGCACGTCAAAGCGGATAATGGGATGCAACGCCGAATATTGCTCGGCCCAGACGGTCATCATCGGGAACAAGGCAAATGCGCCGGAGACGTTGATGGTTCGTTGCTGCGCCTGGGCATCGGTTGATTCCACCGCGCCTCCACGGCCGCCACAAGCCACAAGGGCCACAGCCAAAATCATGAGGACAATCAGTGTGATCCGTTTCGAATGATGTGACATTGGCTCTGTACCTCCCCAACTCCCCGGGTATTCCCCCGTCGCTCCCGCGCCGTCGTGGGTCAGGATCGGGGAATCCGGATCGCGTTACTGCCTGATTTCCCAAAGGTTATCAGGCGGCTGTAACGATATCGGTCGCGGAACGGTAACAAACAGGTAACAGGGGATGGGGGAGGAGAACCAATAAACTCAGCGAGGCAACCGGATAATTCCTAATTCCTATTTCTTGATTCCAAACGCGTATCCAATCCCCGGCACAGTCTCGATATAACTCGCAGACTCCTCATCCTCGATCTTGGCCCGCAGCCGGTAGACCAGTTGCTTCAGCATGGTGCGGTCGCCCCCCTCCACCCCCCAGATGGCGGCGATGAGCGAATCAGACGGCATCACCCGGCCCGGTTCCCGCATGAGCGCCTCCAGCAGCTTCGATTCCAGCGCCGTCAGTCGCACGGCCGCCCGACCCTCGCGCCGTACTTCTCCCCTCGAGCGATCCAGGGTCATCCCGCTAGCCTCCAGCGTGGATGGCGTCGCCGGCACGCCCGTTCGCCGCATGACCGCCCGGATGCGGGCGACCAGCTGGGTGGGGCTGAAGGGCTTGACCATGTAGTCGTCGGCCCCCATCTCCAGCCCGCGCACGACCGCCTCATCCTCGCCGCGCACGCTGAGGATGATGATCGGCGTCTCCCCGGCGGCTCGCACCCGGCGGCAGACGCCCAGGCCATCCAGCCGCGGCAGGTTGAGATCGAGCAGCACCAGGTCGGGCGCGGCCGATTCGAAGACCGCCAGCGCGGCCAGCCCGTCATAAGCCGTCAGCACCTCATACCCCGCCCGTCGCAGCGTAAACGACACGACATCCGACAGGGCCAGATCGTCCTCAACCAGTAGCACTTTCATATCAGGGTGATTGTAGCGCGGGTTTCTGAACCGGGAAATCACCCAGGCCGAGGCGCCGAATTAGGCTCCGGTGACCCATCGCTCATGCCCGGCGACGACAACTCCAGCCAAAACACCGCGCCGCCTCCCTGCCGATCATCGACCCCCACCTCGCCGCCGTGGGCCTCGACGATCTTCTTCGCCAGGTATAAGCCCAGCCCCATGCCCTGCTGCTCTTCGCGGTCTTCATTCAGCCGGATGAACCGCCGGTAGACGTTGATCCGCTCCTCCGGCGGGATGCCTGGCCCCCGATCGGACACGGAGATGCGCAGGCCGCCCTCGCGTGCCGCCACCTGCAAGTCAATCGATTGGCCGATTGGGCTATATTTGGATGCATTGGACAGCAGATTCACCAGGACCTGGGTGAGACGGCCGCGGTCCACCTCAATCGGCGCCAGCTCGGCCGGTTTGGTCACCGTCACTGCCTGCCCTCGCCGCTCCACCAGCGGCCGAACAATCGTCAGCGCGTCGGCGATGATCACATCCAGCGCCACCGGCCGGCGACGCAAGACGAACATCCCGGCCTCGATCTGGCTGCTTTCCAGCAGGTTGTCGATGAGCGTTTGCAAGCTGAGCAAGCTCAGGTGAGTCGGCCGCAGCAATTCGCGAATGTCGTCGGCCGACAGATCGTCAGCCTGATCCATCAGCAATTCCAGCGAGGCCGACAAGGTGCTCAGCGGCGTGCGAAACTCGTGGGAGATATTGGCCAGGAAGAAGGAGCGCAGATTGCGCAGCGCCTGCTCTTCGGTCACGTCGCGAAGCACCAACGCCACTTGCACCGTATCGCTATTGGGCGGAACCATGCGCGCGCCGGTGATCGCCAGCACCAGGCTCTTGCCCGACCGCGTCCGCGTCTCGATCTCCCGCTTTTCACCGGCGGGCGGCAAATGATCGAAGAAGGTTTCGCCCTCGTGCGGTTCGGCCGGCGGCAACAGATCGTTGATCGGCCGTCCGATGGCCTCTTGGCTCGGCCAACCGGTCATGATCTCCGTGCCCTGGCTCATGAAGGTCACGCGGCCGCGGGTATCGAAGGTGATGACGCCCTCGACCACCGACTGAACCAGCGTATTGAGCCAGTCGCGGGCCTGCGACCGCTCGTCCAGCGCCTCCAGCATCGTCGCCTGACTGCGCTCCAGCGTGGCCGACAGCGTCGCCAGTTCCGGCGGCCCATCGAAACGCGGGATAGGCGCGTTCAAATCGCCGCCGCTGATCCGCTCGGCGGCCAGCGTCAGATCGCTCAACGGGGCGGTCATCCGGCGAATGAACCACGCCCCCAACACCGCCCCGACCAGCGCCACCAGCCCGCTGCCGAAGATGAGGATCGCCAGGGCCTCGCGTTCCGTCTCCAACAGGGTCCCGATGGGCAGGGCGACTTCGCCATACAACCCTTCCGTGTGGCCGGGGAGCGGAAACTGCGCGGCGAAGAATGGCAGCCCGGACGCGGTGACCCGCCAGCCGTCGGGCGCAAGCTCGGCGGTGATCGGGCCGGGCGGCAAGGTGGACACGACGGCGCGGCCGTCTTCGACCAGGATCGACTGTTCCACGCCGGTGTTGTCGCTCAACTGGGACAGGAATTGTGTGTCGAGACGTATCCCGGTGATAACCGAACCGACGCTTCCCTGTTGGTCGTCGCCGGCTATGAGGTGGCGAGCCAGCAAAAACGGCCGGTCTTCCACGGATCTCACCCCGTCTCCCGGCGTAATCGCGCAGAGCGTCGCCTCCTGGCCGATCGTGACAATCGCCGCGTCCCCGGCGCACACCTGGATGAGGTCGAGATCGCTCTGCTCCTGGAAGGTGGCGAGATAGGATTCCAGATTGGCCCGGTCGTCCTCGAGCACCAGCCGGCGCAGCGTCGGCCGCTCGGCCAACAGCGCGGTCAGATCGATGGCGCGGTTGAGCGTGGCCTCATAGAGGGATTCAGTGGCCCGGCGTGTGCCGTCCACCCGTTCCCAGGCTTGCCGCTCCAGTTGCTCGCGGGCCAGCAAATAGGCCGGGACCCCGGCGCTGAGGGTCGTCAGGATGATGAGGACGACCAAGACAAGGACCAGCCGGGCGGCCAGGCCGGCATTGGCGATTAGGTGGCGCATGAAGGTAATAGTCGCCTGACCCTTCTTCGCTCAGAACCCCTGATAGATCCATTGCGGGGCGCTGTCGGTGGCGACGACGAGCAGCAGGACGACCAGGAGGCAGAGCAGCAAGGCCAGGAGGTTTTCACGGGTAGCGAATATTCGCATAGTCAACCATTCAATGAACCGATAGTCAAGGTTCGCCCGAAGGACCGGGCCGCCCCCGCGCCGCACTACCCTTCGTCCCCCTGGTCATCTTTTCAATAAACCGATAGTCAGGGTTCGCCCGAAGGACCGGGCCGCCCTCGCGCCTCACTCCCCTTCGCCGCACCAGCGCCACTCGCCGTCTTCCTGCACCACCCGGTAGGACGACAGCGGGAACTCCGTCTCCTCCAGGCCGTAGGAGGCCACGATGCGGCCGTCGCAGCGGACGGTATCATCATCGACGACGGTGCAGGCCATGTTCTCGATTCGCGCGTCGCTGACGGTGTCGAAGGCGTGGGATTCGCGCTCCAGGTCAGCCTCCATGGCCGAGCAGAGCAGGGCGCGGACGGTGTCGGCGTCGCGGCCGACCTTGGCCGTCAGATAGCGCTCGACGGCCGCCGCCGCGTCGGGGCCATTTTCGCCGCCACAGGCGACCAACAGCACCAATAAGATGAGCGGCAGGATGATCAGGAAGATGCGTTTCATATTCAGGTGATTTGCTCCTTGAATACGGTGAATTATAGGGGGAATCGGCCGATTAACACAAACAGGCGTGTCAGGCCGTGGTATGGTAAAATCGGGCCGATATGATCCAACCGGCCTCCCACCGCGAGACCATCGCGCGGTGCTCCCTGTTTGCCCGTCTGTCGCTCGATGAGATCGACGACATCATCGCCGAAGGCCGGACGTACGACCTGCCGCCGGGGGCGTTTCTCTTCCACCAGGGCGAAGAGTCGACGATGATGTATGTCCTCATCAGCGGCCGCGTCAAGCTGTCGATGGTGACCGACGAGGGCGACCAGGTCATCGTCAACTACTTCGGGCCAGGCGAGGGATTGGGGATCGTGGTGGCCCTCAACGAGCACCCTTACCCACTGTCGGCCGAGGCCATCGAGCCGTGTTCGGCCGTCGGCTGGCGGCAGGAGACGATGCACGACCTGATGCAGGACAACGCCCAACTGGCCATCAACGGCATGAAGATGGTCGGCGGCCGGTTCACGCAGATGATGGGTCGCTTCCAGGAGCTGGCGACGCAACAGGTGGAGCAGCGCGTGGCCCGGGCGCTCATGCGGCTGGTGCGGCAATTCGGCCGTCGCACCGACGAGGGGCTGCTCATCGACATCGCCCTCAGCCGCGAAGATCTGGCCCAGATGACCGGCACCAACCTCTATAACGTCAGCCGCATCCTGAGCAAATGGGAGAGCAACGGCCTCATCGCCACCGGCCGCAAGCGGATCACCCTGCTGCAGGCCCACGAGATGGTGGCCCTGGCCGAGGACATTCCCCCGCCGGGATCGTGACAGGGGACGGCTCCCTCATTGACTTGCAACATCCTTCCAATTATACTGTCTACCAGTTCGGAACAAGGCCACGACCGCTCCAAGGAGGATTCGCCGGTGCAACCGCCCATCCTCCCATCGCTGAATAAGGTGTTCAATTGCGTGACCGATGACTTCAAAATGCTCTTCCGGAGCTTGTCGCCGGTCGCCACCGAGCTTCTCCTTTTCTTCGATTTAGTGCTCGTTTTCCCGTTGACGCGGGAAGCCCCAGTCGTGAAGGCCGTGGGACGAAACATCATTCGGGTTACTAATCAGGAAAGGAGAACGATTCGATGACAGCTCAATCCCCTGTTCCCGCGCCGAGCGGCACGGCTTCACTGACGGTTAAGGTAGTGACAGCCCCACCCAGCGCGGTCAATTTGGAAATAGCGCTCCATTCAGTTATACCCCGCTACGTGACGCAATGGGGTCGTGGCAAGGCGCGGTTTTCGACGCCGCAAGACGTGGCCGTGGATGGGGCGGGAAACCTCTACGTTCTCGACGCCACCGCCAATACCGTCCAGAAGTACGATGCCGACGGCAACTTCCTAAGCAGCTGGGGCAGCTACGGCGGAGGCAATGGCCAGTTTCGCGTGGTCTCCGGCATGGCGTTGGATGGGGCGGGTAACGTCTATGTCGTCGATAAGACGGCTAACCGTGTCCAGAAGTTCGACAGCAACGGCATCTACCTGACCCAATGGGGTAGCTGGGGGCCGGAGAACGGCCAGTTCATGTACCCGGAGGATGTGGCCGTGGACGGGGCGGGCAATATCTACGTCGCCGATACATACAGCCAGCGCGTCCAGAAGTTCGACAGCGCCGGCGTCTACCTGGCTTCCTTCGGCGGAAAAAGTAGCGGAACTGATCCGGCGCTCGACCCCGCCGGCGTGGCGGTGGATGGGGCGGGCAACGTCTACTTCGCCGACAGAGGCAATCATCGCATCCAGAAATTCGCCGCCGACGGCACCCACCTGAGCAACCTGGGCGGCAGCAATTGGGGGCAGGGGAACGGTGAATTCATCAAACCGGAGGACGTGGTCGTGGACGGGGCGGGCAATATCTTCGTCGCCGACACGGGCAACAAGCGCATCCAGAAATTCGACAGCAACGGCACCTACGTGAGCCAGTGGGGCGGCGGAGGAGCCATGACTCTGGATGCGACGGGCAATCTCTACGCCATTAGTGGCGACCGCATCCATAAGTTCGATGGCAACGGCAACCTGTTGAACTCATTGGTCCGGTTTGGGACGGGTGACGGCGAGTTTACCCACCCCAAGGCCGTGGCCGTGGACGAGGCAGGCCACGTCTATGTCGCCGATACGGGCAACGGCCGCATCCAGAAATTTGACAGTGACGGCCGTTTCCTGACCCAGTGGGGCAAAGGTGGCAGCGGCGATGGCCAGTTCAGATGGGCGGAAGACGTGGCGGTGGATTTTGGCAACACCGTCTACGTTGCCGACAGGGAAAACCGCCGCATTCAGATGTTTGACAGCGACGGCAAATACCTGAATCAGTGGACGGGCGACGTAATGAGCGGGGACTTTCTCCCCACCGGCGTGGCGGTGGACACGGCGTATAATGTCTACGTGGCCGACGGCCTGAAAAACCGTATCGTTAAGTTCGACAGCAACGGCCACACGCGTGGCGAGTGGGGCGGCTTCTCCCGGCCCAACGGCGTGGCCGCTGATGCGTGGAGAAACGTTTTTGTCGCCGACACCGGCAACCACTCCATTCTGAAGACCGACGACAAGGGCGGTGGCAGTGTAACCGGGTGGGGCAGCCAGGGCCGGGGAGACGGACAGTTCAACTCCCCCCACGGCGTGGCGACGAACGTGAGAGGCGACGTTTACGTGGTCGATCTCATGAATGACCGCATCCAGAAGTTCGACAACAACGGCAACTACCTGGGCCAATGGGGCGGCGAGCGGAGCAACGGTGACGGCGAGTTTGCCATGCCCGGCGACGTCGCCGTGGACAAGGCGGGCAACGTCTATGTCGCCGACACCGGCAACCACCGCATCCAGAAGTTCACCGACAAGATAGGCGCGATACCCCTGGGCAACAACGGGAGCTTCATGTTCAGCGATCTGACGCCGGGCGCGTATCGGGTCAGCGCGAATGATTCGGGCGTGGTGGTGGATAGCATCGTGTGCGACGGCGGCAGTCCCGTCACATCCGGCAACTCGGTCGGCGTGACGCTGGCCGCGGGCGATAACGTGACCTGCACGTTTACCATCTCTTAGCTAGTCGCTCGTGATCTGAACCTGAAAAAGTGGTTCGCCGTCACAACCTGCAGAGAGTGACGGCGAACCTTTTTTTGGGGTGGTTATCGTACGATTTCAACACCATACCGTCCCTCTTTGCATTATTGCAAAGAACAAAATTTCCCCTTCCGCTATCCTGTCAGTTATCTGACTCACCCTATCTTTTTCCTGCGGCGTTTTGGCCGCAACCTACAGGAGAAACGGAAGAAAATGACACTCAACCGCAAATCGACCAGACCGCTGATGTTGGTGACGGTGTTGATGATCCTGGCGGCCATGGCCGTCCTGATCGTCAGCTGCCGCGACAACACTGGCGGCGCCGCGGCCGTCCCCCAGGGGGCCGGCGCGACGGAAGACATCAACGCCATTGCCGAAGCTCGTGGCCTGACCCCGGGCGACATCGTCAACGCCGTGAAGACCTACACGCCCAGCGGCAAGCATGACGAATATTATCTGTTCGCATCGGGCGGCCAGTCGGGCCAGGTGTACGTCATCGGCCTGCCTTCCATGCGCATCATCAAGCAGATCGCCGTCTTCACCCCCGAACCCTGGCAGGGCTTCGGCTACGGTGAATTGGGCACGCTGCAGGTGTTGAGAGAAGGCGGCCTGGCCGCCGACGGCACCCCGCTGACCTGGGCCGATACCCATCATCCCGGCCTCAGCGAGACCAACGGCGAATATGACGGCCAATTCCTCTTCATCAACGACAAGGCCAACGCTCGCGTGGCGGTCATCGACCTGCGCGACTTCGAAGTCAAGCAGATCGTCAAGAACCCCATCACCCTCAGCGACCACGGCGGCACGTTCGTGACCCCGAACACCGACTGGATCATCGAGGGTGGCCAGTATGGCATGCCCCTGGGCTTCAAATATAGCTCCATCGAGAACTACGAAGAAGATTATCAGGGCATGATCACCTTCTGGAAGTTCAATCGCGAGGCCGGTCGCATCGCCACCGACAAATCGTTCGCCATCGAGCTGCCGCCTTACTGGCAGGACCTGTGCGACAGCGGCAAGCTGGTCAGCGACGGTTGGGTCTTCTGTAACTCCATCAATACCGAATTGGCCACCGGCGGCGTCGAACTGGGCAACCCGCCTTTCGAGTCCGGCGCCAGCCAGAACGATATGGACTTCCTCCATATTATCAACCTGAAGAAGGCTGCCGAAGTCTACGAAGCCGGCAAGTTCGACCTTATCAACGACTTCCCGGTCATCAGCCTCGAGACGGCCATCGCCGAAGGGCTGCTCTACTTCGCGCCCGAACCGAAAAGCCCCCACGGTTCCGACGTGACCCCCGACGGTGAGTTCATCATCGTCGCCGGCAAGCTGGACCCGCATGTGACCGTCTTCGGTTTCGACAAGATCATGGCGGCTATCGAGGCCGGCACGAGCGACACCGACCAGTACGGCGTGCCGATTCTGGACTTCGACTCCGTCATGGAAACGCAGGTTGAGCTGGGCCTTGGCCCGCTGCATACCCAGTTCGACAACAAGGGCTATGCCTACACCAGTCTGTTCCTCGACTCGGCCGTGGCCCGCTGGTCGCTGGGCGGTTCGTTCGATGAATTGAACGAAGACCCGCCGTGGACGCTGATCACCAAGACACCGGTGCATTACAACATCGGCCACCTGGTGACGGCCGAAGGCGACACCGTCTCTCCCGACGGCAACTGGCTGGTGGCCATGAACAAATGGGCGGTCGACCGCTTCATCCCGGTCGGTCCGCTGCTGCCGCAGAACTTCCAGCTGCTGGACATCAGCCAGCCGGGCACCAACATGCCCCTGGTCTATGACATGCCGCTGCCCGATGGCGAGCCGCACTACGCCCAGATCATCAAGGCCGACAAGCTCAGCCCGTGGGATGTCTATCCCGAGATCGGCTGGGATCCGCACACGCAGTCGGTGCGGCCCGACGCCCCCACGCAGGGCACCGAGCGAGTCGAGCGCGACGGCAACAACGTCACGGTCTACATGACGGCCATCCGCAGCCACTTCACCCCCGAACGGGTGGAGATCAAGAAGGGCGACCATGTCACCTGGCACATCACCAACGTCGAGCGCGCGCTGGACGCGACCCACGGCTTCACCATCCCGGCCTACAACATCCACATCAGCCTGGAGCCGGGCGAAGTGGCGAGCTTTGAGTTCGACGCGGTACAGGACGGCGTGTTCTCATTCTACTGCACCGAGTTCTGCTCGGCCCTGCATCTGGAGATGATGGGCTATCTGACGATTGACCCGGAGGAATAAGCTCCGGTCATCAACTAATCACTACTCCTTAGTGTGAGAGGTCGGAGTGACGTAACACTCACTCCGACCTCACCCCTTCCTGTATCGCGCCAATGCTCAATGGCGAGAGGAACTCATGAGTAAATTGATCGAGAAAATCATTGGGCCGCGTACCCCGAAAGAGCTTTCGGAGGAAGAGAGGCAGAAGTTTCGCCTGCCCAGTATCCTGTTTGGCGTCGCCGCCTTTTTGCTGCTGGTTTCGATTTTCTTTCCCTATTGGGGGATGACGCTGAAAGCGCCGCAATATCCGGGCGGACTGTCGGTTCAGGTGTTCGTCAACCGCATGGAAGGCGATGTGAAAGAGATCGACGGACTGAATCACTACATCGGCATGCGGCCGCTGGACGAGGCCGCCCAGCTGGAGCGTTCGCTGAGCTTCATCGTGATCACCGCGCTGGTGTTGCTGACCCTGGCGGCGATTTTTATTCGTTCGCCGTGGACGCTGCTGATGGCCTTGCCGGCCATCCTGTGGCCGCTCATCTTTCTGGGCGATATGTATTACTGGATGCGCAATTTCGGGTTGAATCTCGACCCCAAGGCGCCGTTGAGCAGCGCCATCAAGCCGTTTGTGCCGCCCATTCTCGGCTCCGGCTTCGTCGGCCAGTTCGAGACGGTGGCCACGTTCCTGCTGGGCATCTGGATGGCTTTCCTGGCCTCGGCGCTCATCCTGGCCGGGCTGTATTACCAGCGTCGCGCCTACAAGCCGCTGGCCGACAAAGCCTGATATAATATGGATAAGGGATTCGTAATTCGTAATTCGTAACTCGTAATTCGTAATTCCCAATTCGTCATTCGTCATGAAGTTCTATCGTCTCCTCCTCATCCTCTTCCTCCTCGCGGCCGTCCCCCACGCGGCGCGGGCGGACGAGATCATCCGCGTGCCGGCCGAGGAGCTGGCGGCGGCCATGGCGGCCGCCCAACCCGGCGACACCATCGAGGTGACCGGCGGCGTCTTCAACGGCAATCTGGTGATCGACAAGCCGCTGACCCTCATCGGCATCGATAACCCCGTGCTGGACGCCAACTATTCCGGCACGGTGCTGCTGGTGACCGCCCCGGATGTGACCGTTCGCGGCTTCACGCTGCGCAACTCCGGCAACAAGCTGATCACCGAGGACGCCGGGGTGAACGTCGGCGCGCCCGGTGCGCTCATCGAGGACAACATCCTCGAAGACGTGCTGTTCGGCATCTACCTTCACAGCAGCCCAAACAGCACCCTGCGCAACAACCACATCACCGGCAAGGACCTTGATATCGCCCGGCGCGGCGACCTGATCCGCATCTGGGAGAGCAACGACGTCCTCATCGAGGGCAACGTCACCATCAACGGCCGCGATGCCGTGCTGTGGTATTCGCAACGACTGACGCTGCGCAACAATGAGTTCACCCACGGCCGCTACGGGCTGCATTTCATGTATGACGACGACGCCATCATTGAGGGCAACCGGCTGACCCATAACTCGGTCGGCGCCTATCTCATGTACAGCCGCCGCACGGTGGTGAAGGACAACCTGCTGGCCTTCAATCGCGGCCCCAGCGGCTACGGCATCGGCCTGAAGGACGTCGACGATGCCTCGCTGATCGGCAACCGCATCCTCGACAATCGGGTGGGGGCCTTTCTCGACGCCTCGCCGCGCGAGCTGAACAGTGTCGGCATCATGCAGGGCAATCTGTTTGCCTATAACGAC
>CAZZJN010000085.1:0-3833 GCA_964654505.1 uncultured Ardenticatenaceae bacterium
GCGACAATCATCGCCATATTAGCTCCACCGGGGTTCCGGCGCAAGTCTGAACGGCAAGCGCCCCCAACTAACCGAGCGCGATTACTCCGACGGTTAATTCATCCTATCGATCCGGAAACGCATCCATGCTACAATGTCGTCGCTGGATGATGCCGCAACCTTCCCGCCGGCAAGCTGGCAACCCTGATGCACATCTATCGTATAGATTACGGAGCGTGTCGGGAAAACTCCGATGGCTTGACAGGGTTTATTTGATTACAGATTGGCCCGTTCTGTCGGAACGAGCCGGGAAGGAGCAGAACTCATTATGATTGAAGCGATAAGCGGCCTGAGCGCGGCCTTCGGTCTGTCGGGCAGCGCGGGATTGAACGCCTACATTCCCCTGCTGCTCGTGGCGCTGGCGGCTCGTTTTCCGCTCAACGATCCGCTGATCAAATTGCAGGCCCCCTATGACCTGATGAGCAGCTGGTGGATCATCGGCTTGCTGGTCGTGTTGCTGGTCGTTGAAGTCGTGGCCGACAAGGTACCGGCCGTCGACACGGTCAATGACGGCATCCAGACCTTCGTTCGTCCCGCTGCCGGGGCCATTCTCTTTGCCGGCAGCACCGGCGCCACCACCAACATCAACCCCATGCTGGCCCTCGTCGCCGGACTTCTGGTGGCGGGCGGTGTCCATGCAACCAAGACAGCCGCCAGGCCGGTCGTCACCGTGTCCACCGCCGGCGTCGGCAATCCCATCGTCAGCACATTGGAAGATATTACCGCTTTCGTCGTCTCGCTGCTGGCCATCTTTTTGCCCATCATCGCCGCCATTCTGATGATCGCTTTCCTGATATTCGCGGTCGTCCTGATTCGCCGCTGGCGACGGAGGAAGATGGTTTTATAAAGGGGCCATGTGACGGAAATCTCATGAACAGGAGGTGGTACAATTTAATCGAAATTTCATCAACCCTGGTGCCGGAGACGTTTGTAAGGGCAGAACAGACGAGATAATTCTCGCATGCCTGCCATCCCTCTTAATGTTTGACTGAAAACCTGGAGGCTTCAAATCATGGATAATAAAAATTTGTTCTTGTCCGGTCTGGTTGGCGCAGTTGTGATGGTATTGCTTTCAAACGTGCCGTTTCTTAGTCTAATAAACTGCTTGCTGTGCGCGGGTCTTTGGCTCGGCGGTATGGCTGCCGTGTGGTTCTATCGTCGCCAGACGGGAGGCCAAGTAGTCACTCCCGGACAAGGCGCTTTATTGGGTGTTGTCGCCGGTCTGATCGGCGCTATTGTCAGCACGATCATCAGCTCGGTCTTTGGCGCCGATGCGATTCAGGCTGCCATTAATGCCGATCCAACCGGGCAGGTCGGCAGCATGCTGGGCGGCTTCGTCGGCGGCGGAGTCACATTTTTTATCAGCTTCATCTTCAACATTATTCTTTATCCGGTTTTTGGCGCGATTGGCGGTGCGATCTTCGCATTACTAACAAAGCCGAAGGCAGCTTAAATCAAATAAGCCCCACAAGGAGCCGGTTTTCGATGGGGTTTTAGGGTGGCCGGACTGCCGGTGAGCGATCTGACAAGAGATTAGCGAGGCAGCCGGCCGCTTTTTCCTATCGCCAGCAGGGCGGTTAACCCATTCCGCGCCTGTAGACGATCGTCATCCGAGATGCTTAGTGCAGCGAACTCTTCTTCGTCGAGTACACTTGCTTCTCCCGACGGAGAGACCCACAGATCCAGCGCCAGATCATCACAACGCACGGCCGTTTCCGTGATCTCCGCCGGGCGGCAGATGTTGCAGTACCAGCCCTTCAACGCGCCGTCGTCGCGATCATAGACGGCGAAGATGTTGTACCAACGATCGCTGTAAAACGTCTCGATAAACCGGTCGCCGCGCTTGAAGACGGCGTAGCCAAGCTCCATATCGTCGCGATTGAAGAAGGCTTCCAGGCGGATATGATTAGGGCCATGCTCCAGCACCCGCGCCGGATACCGCCAGACCTCATGACCGGCAGAGTCGAGTTTGTAGACGAGGACGTCCCCCATCTTTTCAACCCAATCGCCTGGTCAGGTCGCTAACCGTGGCCGACAGTCCTTGCAGCGACTGCTGCCGGGTCGTCAGCCGGTCGCGTTCGGAGCGCACGAACCGATCGAACGGCGCGATGGTATCTTCGATGCGTTGCGCGCTATTTCGCATCTCCCGCTCGAACTGTTGCTGCAGATTGTCAACCAGTCGCCGGCGCAGATCATCCAGCTTCTCGCTGAACTCCTTCTTGGCCTTGCGCTTGCGCGCGGGCAAGACGAGCAACCCCAGCGCGGCGGCGGCCACTCCGGCGAAGATGCCGGTGAAGTCCAGGAAGGCGGTGTGGGCGACGACGGCGATGATGACCCCGATGCTGGCCCCCACACCCGCCAGCCCGGCATTGACCACGGCCTGTCGCGCCGAAGCGGCCAGCTCGGCCGCCTCGCGGGTCTGGTCATAGCTCTCGACGGCCTGCCTTGTGGAGCGGCCGATCGAGTCGATCAACCGCCCGCGATCCCAGGCTAGCGTGCCCTCGCGCGGTGTGTCGCCGACGATGCGCCCCTGATAGGCGTCGCGCCGCCGGCCCAGATGGTCGGCCACGGCCGTCCATTGGCGCAAATCCTGCTGAACCATCCAGTCGACCAGTTCGTTCACGCGATCTTCGATCTGGCGCGGCGTGTCGGCCACCACCTCATCCTGAAAGTCCTGCTCCAGTTGTTTGGAACGCAACAGGTCGGGGATTCGGCCGATGCGCAGCCGATCCTCAAAGAAATCGTTGCCGCGCTTCTCCATGGCGTAGAGCAGGCTATCGATCTCGGCGATGCGCGCCTTGAAATTGCGCTGCATGTCCTCGTCGTAGTAGGTCATCTGCCCGCGAACGTCATCGAGCAACGAGCTGTCCTCGGCCAGCGTGGCCAGGTCGGCATTCAGGTCGTCCAGTTGCTCTCGTATCAGGCGGCCGCCGACCCCGAGCGGGTTAAGCAGCTTCAGACGGAAGCGCCCCTCGTCGTCCAGCGTATCGCGGATGTAGCTTTCCAGCGGCTCGAAACGGCTGGCGACCCACATGTCTGGCCGGCCGCTCTTGGCTGCCTGCGCCAGTCGGGCCGAGACGGGAAAGACGGCGGCCACATCACCGACGAGCGATCGGGCCGCCTCGCCGACAAAACTCACGACCTGGCTCAGTTCGGCCTCGTTGTCGAAGATATCGATCTTGTTGATGACCAGGACGATCTTCTTGCCCCAGTTGCGAATTTGGTCCAGGAAGGCGCGCTCGCTTTCGGTGAACGGACGATCGGCCGACGTGATGAACAGCACCAAATCGCTGCGCGGGATGAACTCGGAGGTCAGCGCCTCATGCTCGCGAACGATGGCATTCGTCCCCGGCGTATCGACCACGGTCAGCTTGCTGAGCAGTTCGACCGGCGCGGTCTGAATCCAGACTCCGTTTTCGCCCGGCATACGCTGGGCCGTCTCGCCATAGCGCAGGAGATAAATCTGGTCGGTCGTGGGCGTCACCCCTTCAGGTTGCAGCTTTTGACCGAGCAGGGCGTTGATGAAGGCCGATTTACCGGCGTTGAACTCCCCGGCGATGACCAGCAGGAAAAGCTCGTCCAGTTGGCGGATCGATTCGGCCAAGGCGGCACGCCCGGCGGGATCGGTCGCCCCGGCAGCCAACACATCGCGCAATCGGCCGAGAGCGTCGCGCGTTTCTTTCAACAAGGCCTCTTGCGCCTTGGTCAAAATTACATCCATAGGCATCCGGTCGGGCAGTTCTGCCGCTCGATCTTGAGCGATTATACCCCGAATCAATCCATCGTTGCGAACC
>CAZZJN010000085.1:3933-12056 GCA_964654505.1 uncultured Ardenticatenaceae bacterium
ATCCTGATGGGCAACGAAGCCGGCGGGCTGCCGCCCGACATCCAGGCGACCCTCGACTACACCGTCACCATCCCCATGCCTACCGGGGTGGACTCCTATTCGGTCAACGCCGCGGCGGCGATCATCCTCTATGCTGCATCCCAATCGTTATCGGCGCGACTAGCCGGTGGCAAAGGCCGCGGCCAAATTTCGCCGCCAGATTGACCGGTGACGTTTGACTATGTACTATATACCACGCTACAGGATGTCCGAACTCTTCTCAATCGTTCGACCTTCAACCATTTGTCGGTCGGGCCGCACACATCAACAGCCCAGGAGGCGATACGAATGGAAATAACCACTTGGCATGAAAAAGGGGCGATACCGGTCACGGTTCTGGAGCTTAGGGGCGATCTGACCGCCAATGAACCTCTGGAAAGCCTGGCCCAGGATCAGTTTCAGAGCGGCATGCGAGATTTGGTCCTCGATTTAAGCCACGTCAACTACATCAGCAGCGCGGGCTTGCGCGTCATCCACACGGTCTACATGATGCTGCGTAGCGCCGACCCGGCCGACGAGGTCTCGGCCGTCCGCGATATCGCTCGCGGGGTCTATAAGTCGCCCCACCTCAAACTGGTGCGGCCCTCCAAGAACGGCATGAAGGCTCTGTCCACGGCCGGCTACGATATCTTCCTCGATGTTTTCGACACCGCTTCCGAGGCCGTTAATTCGTTCAAATGAAATCGCTATCGATCGCTTACTCGTCCGCCACGGTACGGGATTTGAACGATATCCGCGAATTTCTGGAGCAAGCCACCCTGGCGCTGGGCGGTGACGAGGATGTAGCCGGGGACTTTGTGCTGGCCGTCAACGAGGCTGTCACCAACACCCTCCTTCACGGGTATGACGACCAGCCGGGTTATGTCGTCGTCAGCGTTGAAGCCGAGGGCGAGGACCTGCTGGTTCGCCTGATTGATGGCGCGCCTCACTTTGACCCGACGACCGTGCTCCCGCCCGACATCAGCTTGCCGCTGGAGGAGCGGCCGCTTGGCGGGCTGGGCGTCCACATGATGCGGCGGTTGACGGACGAACTCCGCTACTCCGTTTCCAAAGATGGCTTCAACGAGCTGACATTCCTCAAGCGAGGCGTGCTTGGGATTCCCCAACCCTGACGCCAACGATCCCATGACCGACACGTCATCCTCCTCGGCCCTTTCCTCTCTGCACCTCACTCCCGGTGAACGAGCGCTCTTCTTTTCCGAGACGAGACGTGTAACGGTTCCGGCGGGCGCGGAGATCGTGCGCGAGGGCGAGCCGGGCGACGAAATGTTCGTCCTGCTCGAGGGCGAGCTGGCCATCACCGTTCACGGTCGGTATATCGACACGCTCAGCCCGGGGATGATCATGGGCGAGATGGCGATGGTCGATGACCAGCCGCGCAGCGCCACAGTTATCGCAACTACAGAAGCCAGTCTCATTCGCCTGAACCGCGCGGATTTCCGGGACCTCATCAGCCGCTCGCCGGAATTCGCCCTGCGCGTGATGAATATCATGTCGATCCGAACCCGCCGCCTGATGGAGGAGGAGGTTCAGCGGCAACGCATGGAGGAAGAGCTGGCGATCGGCCGCCGAATCCAGCTTAGCCTCCTGCCCCACGACTGCCCCGCCGTCCCCGGCTATGAGTTCGCCGCCGGTTATCGCGCCGCGCGCGAGGTGGGCGGCGACCTGTATGATTTCATCCTCCAGCCCGACAGCTCCGGCCGTCTCCATATCGTCATCGCCGATGTCACGGGCAAGGGCGTTCCGGCCGCGCTCTACATGGCCGTCTCGCGCACCTTGCTGCATACCTACGCTCTGGACGGCTGCGATCCGTCGCGAGCCTTGCAGCGGGTCAATCATTTCATCCGCGAGGACGAGACATCGCCGCTGTTCCTCAGCGCCTTCTATGCCGTGCTCGACCCGGCCATTCATTGTCTAATCTATGCCAACGCCGGCCATAACCCGCCCATCTGGTTGCAACAAAGCACCGGAGACATCGAACTGCTCCAGGCGCGCGGGATCGTGCTCGGCGCGTTCGACAGCTTCGTTCCCGAAGAAAAGCTCTGCTTCCTGCAACCGGGTGACTTCGTCATCTTCTTCACGGACGGTATCACCGAGGCGCGCAATGTCCACGGCGATTTCCTCGACGACGAAGGACTGGAGGCCATTCTGGCCGGACGACAATGGTCCAACGCCGACGAATTACTGAACGCCATCTTCATGGCCGTCAATGAATTCTCGGCCGGCGCGGCCCAGGCCGATGATTACACCGTCATCGTCCTGCGTCGCCTGCCGCTCGATTGACGCTCGATTCCCTCCAATTTCCGCCCAGGCCATTCATGACATTGATAAGCCGATCGAGTGACAAACGTCACTCATCAGATCGGCCGTCGAATCGTATAGTATTAATTGAAACGGCAACGACCGTTTCAATCGATCAAATGCTCAACGGCAAGCAAAATGGCTGCCGATAGGGTCGCCGCCATGCATGAACTATCCGTCACCGAGAGCCTGTTGGAGATCGCCCTACGCCACAGTCGGGCAGCCGGCGCATCGGCCGTGACCGATCTCTATTTGGTCATCGGAGACCTGTCAACCATCGTCGATGAGTCCGTGCAGTTCTATTGGGACATCATCACTGACGGCACTCCCGCCGCCGGATCGATGCTCCACTTCCGGCGAATTCCCGGCCGACTGGGCTGCCGAACGTGTGGTCACACCTATAGTCCCCGCGAGGATCTGCCTTGCCCGACTTGCGGCGGAATTGAGATCGATATCCTCGCCGGTGATGAGTTCTATTTGGAGTCGATCGAGGTCGCCACGGAAGAACACGCGGCGCTTCCCATCGGCGAAACATAGAGGCAACGAGATATGATGACTGAACGCGTACCCGTTGTAGAGAGAATCATGGGCGCTAACGAGCGTCTGGCGGCCGACAATCGCGCCCGTCTGGATGCCGCCGGCGTCTTCAGCCTGAACTTCATGGCCTCACCCGGCGCGGGAAAGACGAGCCTGGTGGAACAAACCGTGAGCCGGCTGGCAGACAGATTCCGGCTGGCGGCCATCGATGGCGACATCGCCACCAGCCTTGACGCCGACCGCGCCGCGGCCGCCGGAGCCAGGGCCGTGCAGATCAACACTGGCGGCGATTGCCATCTGGACGCCGTCATGCTGCAGGGCGCGCTCGACCAGCTCGACCTGGCGGACATCGACCTGCTCATCGTCGAAAACGTCGGCAATCTGGTTTGCCCGATCAACTTTGCCCTTGGCACCCACCTGAGCGTCCTCGTGGCATCCGTGCCCGAAGGGGACGACAAACCCTATAAATACCCCGGCGCCTATCGCGGCGTCGATGTGCTGGTCATCAACAAGATCGACCTGCTGCCCTACGTCGAGTTCGACATGGACTATTTTCGGCGCGGGGCGGCCGCGCTCAACCCGGGGTTAACCACGTTCCCGCTCTCCTGCCGCACAGGTGAGGGAGTGGAGGCCTGGATCGACTGGGTTGCGGCGCAGGTTGAAGCGTTCGCGGAGGCGCGCTGAAAGCAGCGAGGGACGCCCATGAACGCAATCGATGCGAGACCGCATATGGACGGCGAACGGCAAGGGTTGCGGGTTCATGTCTCCGGCGTTGTGCAGGGGGTTGGCTTTCGGCCGTTCATCTACGGTTTGGCCCAACGCTACGGCCTTAGCGGTTGGGTGCGCAACTCCTCCTCGGGGGTGGATATCGAAGTGGACGGTCCGGGCGCCGACCTGACCCGCTTCCGCGAGGCGCTGACGGCCGAGTTGCCGCCCCTGGCCCGCATCGATCATCTCGAGGCAAGTCGTCGCCCGCCCAACGGCTTTAAGCGTTTCGACATCCTGGCCTCCATGCCCGAAGAAGGCGCGTTCCAGCCCATCTCGCCGGATATGGCCATTTGTCCCGACTGCCTGCGCGAGTTATTCAATCCGGCCGACCGTCGCTATCGCTATCCGTTCATCAACTGCACCCATTGCGGCCCGCGCTATACCATCATCCGCGACATCCCCTACGACCGGCCGCTGACGACGATGGCCGGCTTCCCGCTATGTGAGCAATGCGCATCCGAATATCGCAATCCACTGGACCGGCGTTTTCATGCCCAGCCCATTGCCTGCCCCGAATGCGGCCCGCATCTATGGCTGGAAAAGCCCGGATCACACCCCGACCTGGCGTGCCAGGGGGAGGACGCGCTCCAGGCCACTCGCAAGCTCCTGCGCGACGGCGAGATCGTGGCCGTCAAGGGCTTGGGCGGTTTCCATCTGGCCTGTGACGCGAGCGATCCGGCGGCGGTGGACGAGTTGCGCCGGCGCAAGCTGCGAGTCGACAAGCCCTTCGCGGTCATGATGCCCGATATGGCGGCCGTCCGGCGCCATTGCCGGGTGACGGCCGCCGAAGCGGAGTTGTTGCAATCCGGCGCGCGCCCGATCGTCTTGCTGGCTCGCCGCCCCGACTCCACCCTCGCCCGCGACATCGCGCCCGGACAAACCACCGTCGGCGTCATGCTGCCCTACACCCCCCTCCACTACCTGCTCATGGAACGAGCGGACGGCTTCCCCGACGCCTTGGTCATGACCAGCGGCAATCTGAGCGAGGAGCCGATCGCCTGCGCTAATGACGATGCCCGCGAGCGACTGGCGGCCCTGGCTGATGCGATCCTGCTCCATGACCGGGACATCCACACCCGCTGCGATGATTCCGTGATGCGAGTCGTCGTCACAGGGGAGGATCGTGATAAGGGCGGCCGTGACCTGATGATGCCTCTGCGACGCTCGCGAGGCTATGCGCCTTATCCGGTGCGCCTGCCGCGGCCCACGCGGCCGATCCTGGCCACCGGCGGCGAACTGAAGAATACCTTCTGCCTCACGCGGGACGATTACGCCTTCCTGAGCCAACACATCGGCGACATGGAGAACTACGAGACGTTATGCTCCTTCGAGGAAGGCGTGGCCCACATGGAGCGACTATTCCACGTGCGCCCGGAGGTGCTGGCCTGTGACCTGCACCCGGATTATCTGGCGTCTCGTTATGCCCACGAGCGTGCCGAACGGGAAGGACGGCCGCTGATCGAGGTGCAGCACCACCACGCCCACATCGCCGCGTGCATGGCCGAGCATGGACTTAATAACCGCCCTCCGGTTATCGGCGTCGCTTTCGACGGCACCGGCTACGGCGACGACGGAGCCATCTGGGGTGGCGAATTCCTGATCGCCGATTATGCCGGTTACGAGCGGGTCGCCCATCTGCGCTACGTCCCTCTGCCCGGCGGCGATCGCGCCATCCGCGAGCCGTGGCGCATGGCCCTGGCTCACCTGTCGGCCGCGGGCATCACCTGGGAGGAAGATTTCGCCCCGGTCAGCTACGGCCGTCGGCTGGGTGAAGATCATCTCGCCGTCTTGCAAAGCCAGATCGCGCGCGGCCTGAACGCTCCGCCGACATCGAGCATGGGGCGCCTGTTTGACGCCGCGGCCGCGCTGGCGGGCATTCGGCCTATTGTCAACTATGAGGCTCAGGCGGCGATTGAATTTGAGGCGCTGGTTGACGAACACGAGACCGCTTATTATTCGCTAGATTATGCGAAGGAGATCATCGATCCCGCGTCGGCATGGGCCGCGTTATTGGCCGATATGCGGGCTAGCGTCGATATCGGCCGCGTGGCCGCCCGCTTCCACAACGGCGTCGCCCGACTGGTGCGTGACGTCTGCCACGACTTGCGCCTCGAGCGCGGCTTGAATGACGTCGTGCTCAGCGGCGGCGTGTGGCAAAACGTCACCCTGCTCCGCAAGAGCCTCGCCCTGCTGGAAGAAGACCATTTCAATGTCCTTGTCCACCGTCTCGTGCCGCCCAACGACGGCGGTCTGGCGCTCGGTCAGGCGGCCGTCGCCGCGGCCCGCGTGACCGGAGACGGGATCGGGAAACAGGGCGAGCTATAAATCTGAATGCATTGATGATCGTACAGTGACTGAAAGGTGAATTATGTGCCTGGGCGTACCCGGAAAAATAACTGAAATCTATGAGTCCGAGGGGTTGAAGATGGGCCGGATCGACTTCGGCGGCATGCAGCGCGAGGCGTGCCTGGCCTACGTGCCCGAAGCCGTCGTGGGCGACTACACCGTCATTCATGTCGGCTTTGCCATCAGCTTGCTCAGCGAGGAGGAAGCCCGCCTGACGCTGGAAACCTTGCGCGAGATGGTCGATATCGAAGAGGAATTTGGGCCTGAAGGGGTGTGGTCGTAACCCGCCCTCATAACCGGCGGATGTGCAACCCGCCTCAACCAAAGGTCAAATCATGAAATACGTCACCGAATACCGCGATGCAGAACTGGTGAGCGCGGCCATCCGCGAAATACGTCGCACCGTCACCCGACCGTGGACGATCATGGAGATCTGCGGCGGCCAGACCCACGCCATCGTCCGGCACGGCATCGACCAACTGCTGCCGCCGGAGATCGAGCTGGTGCACGGCCCCGGCTGTCCCGTCTGCGTCACGCCGCTGGAACTGATCGACAAGGCGCTCGAGATCGCCACGCGGCCGGGCGTCATCTTCACCTCCTACGGCGACATGCTGCGCGTGCCGGGCAGCGATGGGGATTTGTTCTCAGTGCGCGCCAGGGGCGGCGACGTGCGCGTCGTCTATTCGCCGCTCGACGCGGTCAAGATCGCCCAGGCCAACCCCGACAAGGAAGTCGTCTTCTTCGCCATCGGCTTCGAGACCACCGCCCCGGCCAACGCCATGAGCGTGCTGCAGGCCAAATCGCTGGGGCTGACCAATTACAGCGTGCTCACCTCCCATGTCTGCGTGCCGCCGGCCATGCACGCCATCCTGAGCGCGCCCAGCAATCGGGTGCAGGGCTTTCTGGCCGCCGGGCACGTCAACGCCGTCATGGGCTATTGGGAGTACCCGGTCATCGCCGAGAGGTATCACGTGCCCATCGTCATCACCGGCTTCGAGCCGCTCGATATCGCCACCGGTATTCTGGCCGTCGTCCGCCAGCTTGAGGCCGGACGCGCCGAGGTTGTGAACGCCTACGGCCGCGCCGTCACCTTCGCCGGCAACGCCCCGGCCCAAAAAGCCATCGAACAGGTCTTCGAGATTCGCGACCGGAGTTGGCGCGGCATCGGGTCGATCCCTGCCAGCGGCTGGGGATTGCGGCCCGAGTACGCCGCCTTCGACGCCGAGACGCGCTTCAACGTGGGCGAGATCCATACTCATGAATCGCCGCTGTGCATCGCCGGGCAAATCCTGCAAGGGTTGAAGAAACCCCATGACTGCCCTGCTTTCGGGCAGCAGTGCACCCCGGAGTCGCCGCTCGGCGCGACAATGGTTTCGGCCGAGGGGGCTTGCGCCGCCTACTATCGCTACGGCCGGCATCTGACCAATGACGAATTACGAGTGACGAGTGACGAATGGAATCCTCTACCCGGGAAACCTCTCGGCATTTCTCATTCATAACTATCAGACCATGAACGACGAACCCACTTTACCCATGGAAGGCCCCGTCTGTCCCGTGCCATTGCGCCATGACGAGAAGATCGTCCTGGGGCACGGCAGTGGCGGCAGGATGAGCCACGACCTGATCGGCCGCATCTTCCAGCGGCCGTTCGACAACCCCGCGCTGCGCGCCGCCAATGACGCCGGAGTTGTCACCGTCCCGCCCGGCCGCCTGGCCATCAGTACCGACTCCCACGTCGTCACGCCACTATTCTTCCCCGGCGGCGACATCGGGCGGCTGGCCGTATGCGGCACGGTGAACGACCTGGCGATGATGGGCGCGACGCCCCTCTATCTGACCGCCGGGTTTATCCTGGAGGAAGGCCTGGATGTGGCCGTGCTGGCGCGCGTAGTGGAATCGATCCAGGCCGCCGCGGCCGAGGCGGGGGTGCAGATCGTCGCTGGGGACACGAAAGTCGTCCAGCGCGGCAAGGCCGATGGCCTGTACATCAACACCGCCGGCGTCGGCGTCATCACCCACGGTCACACGATCGGCGGGGCCGAGGCGCGACCGGGCGACGTCGTCATCCTCTCCGGCCCGATGGGGGACCATGGCATCGCGGTGCTGGCCGCCCGCGGCGAACTGGGCTTCGA
>CAZZJN010000086.1:0-11997 GCA_964654505.1 uncultured Ardenticatenaceae bacterium
ACGTCCTCCATGCCGATTTCGTCGCCGTAGTAGCAGGTCGGCGTGCCGCGCAGCGTCAGCAGCAACATCTGGGCCACGCGAGCCTGCGCCCGGCCGACGCGGCTGGCGACGCGATGCTGGTCGTGGTTGCCCAGCACCCAGTTGGGCCAGCCGCCCGGCGGCAGCGCTCCCTCATATTCGCGGATGTAATCGCCGACCACCCGCGCCTCCCACGGCAGATTGATCAGCCGGAAGTTGAACGGCATGTGGCACTCGTCGCCGTCGCCGTAGTAGGTCATCAGTTCCGCCGTATCCAGATAGATCTCGCCGACCATCATGCGCTCGTCGTACTCGTCCAAAACGGCGCGCATCTGCCTGATGATGTCGTGGATGCCCTCGACGCCGGCGGTGTAGATGTGCCGGATTTGGTCGAACGGCCGCGCGTCCGGCCCGGCATCGGGGTTGGGCGGCTCGTCGCGGAACTGCTCGTCCTTCAGCATCAGCCAGATGACGTCCACGCGAAAGCCATCCACGCCCCGGTCGAGCCAGAAGCGCATGTTGTCGAGCATGGCCGGCAAGACCTCCGGGTGGCGATAGTTCAGTTCCGGCTGGCTGCGGTGGAACTGGTGCATGTAGAACTGGCCGGTGTGGGCGTCCCAGGTCCAGGCGTCCCCGCCGAAATGGGATTGCCAGTTGTTGGGCGGGCGCGACTCGGGTGGGCCGTCGCCGGGGGCCGGATCGCGCCACAGGTAGTAGTCGCGCTTGGGGTTGTCACGGCTGCTGCGGCTCTCCACAAACCAGGCGTGCTCGTCCGATGTATGATTGGGCACGAGATCGAGGATGACCTTCAAGTCGCGGGCGTGGGCCTCGGCCAGCAGCCGGTCGAAGTCGGCCAGGGTGCCGAACATCGGGTGGATATCGCAATAGTCGGCCACGTCATAGCCGAAATCGTGCATCGGCGACGGGAAGATAGGCGAGATCCAGATGGCGTCGATATGGAGCGACTTGAGGTAATCGAGCCGCCGGATGATGCCGTTAAGGTCACCGACGCCATCGGCGTTGCTATCCTGAAAAGAGCGGGGATAAATCTGATAGATAATTCCAGTTTGCCACCAGTACATGGTTCAACCTCCAGTTTCACGGTGCCGGCGGCCGATGAACAGCGGTCCGGCAAGTTGGTATATATGATAACGAAAAGGGCAACACCCTCAGAAGTGTGTTGCCCTCAACCATCCAAATTAAACGTCCTTCAGCCCGGAAGATTCACTTAAACATGAATCGGCGTCCCCTCTACTCCATGAGCCGCTTCCATGAGCGCCTCGCTGAGCGTCGGGTGGGCGTGGACGTTGCGGGCGATCTCCTCGGCCGTCAGCTCGTTGTTGCGCGCCAGCGTTAGCTCCGGCAACAGCTCGGTCACGTCCGGGCCGACGAGGTGCGCGCCCAGGATTTCCCCATAGCGCGCGTCGGCGATGATCTTGATGAAGCCGTTGCCCTCGCCCAGACCCAGCGCCTTGCCGTTGGCCTGGAACGGGAACTGGCCGACCTTGACCTCATAACCCGCCTCTTTGGCCGCCGCCTCGGTGTAGCCGAAGCTGGCCACCTGTGGCTGGCTGTAGGTGCAGCGCGGCATCATGCGGTAGTCGATCGACATCGTCGGATGCCCGGCGATCGTCTCGGCCGCCACCATGGCCATGGCCGAGGCCACATGGGCCAGCCGGTGGTCCGTGGCCACGTCGCCGATGGCGTAGATGTGGGGCACGTTGGTGCGCATATTGCCGTCGATGGCGATATTCTTGCGCTCCGTCAGTTGCACCCCGGCTGCCTCCAGGCCAATGTCCTCGGTGTTGGGCATGAAGTTGATCGCCACCAGGCACTTGTCGGCCTCCAGCGGCTCGCCGCCCTCGACGCTGACGCGGACGCCCTTGTCCGTCTTCTCGATGCCGGTGACCTTGGCCCCGGTCTGGAACTTGACGCCCAGCTTTTTATAGGCCCTCTCCAGCGTATTGCTGACATCCGGCTCCTCGTTGGGCAGCAGGTGGGGCATCATCTCCAGGATGGTCACGTCCACGCCGTAGTTGACCCAGGCATAGGCGAACTCGACGCCGATGGCCCCGCCGCCGATGATGACCACCGACTTGGGCAGGTTCTCGGTCAGGATGGCCGGGACGTAGGAGATAATCTTGTCATCATCGAAGGGCACGCCGGGGAACGGCCGCGGCCGCGCGCCGGTGGCGATGATGATGTTCCGGGCCTCCAGCGTTGCGTCCTTGCCGTCGTTGAGCTTGACCGCCAGGCTATGGGGTCCGGTCAGCTTGCCCGTGCCGTCATAGACGTCGATCTTGTTCTTCTTCATCAGGAAGCCGATGCCCTTCACCAGCCGGTCGGACACCTGCCGGCTGCGCTTGAAGGCCACGCCATAGTCGAGAGTCAGGTTATCGAAGCTGAAGCCGAACTCCTTGGCCCGGTGCTGCAGCGTCTGGGCCACTTCGGCGTTTTTCAGCAGCGCCTTGGTTGGGATACAGCCGATGTTGAGGCACACCCCGCCCATGTATTGCTTCTCGATGATGGCCGTCTTCAGGCCCAACTGTGACGCGCGAATAGCCGCCACGTATCCGCCCGGCCCCGCCCCCAGAACCACGACGTCGTATTGATCTGACATTAAAATACTCCAGTTTTATTGATGAAGTGACGAATGACGAGTGACGGGTGACGAATGATATATGCACCCGTCACTTGTCGGTCGTTACTCGTTACTCAACTGATACAGCTCGATCAGAACTCCCCCCGTACTCTTGGGATGGACAAAGGCATAGCGATAGCCGCCGTGGCCCGTCAGGGGTTCCTCATTGATCAGCTGGATATTGCGTTCGCGCAGGCGGGCTAACATGGCGTCGATATCATCGACCTCGAAGCACATATGGTGGATGCCCGGCCCGCGTTTCTCCAGAAAGCGGGCGACGCCGGAATCGGCCGTGGTGGGCCGCATCAGTTCGACGTTGCTGTCGCCGACCGGCAGGAAAGCCACATCGACGGCCTCGCTCGGCACCGATTGCGTCCGCGCCAGGGTCAGGCCCAACGCCCCTTCCCAGAAGTCCAGCGCGCCCTCCAGATCGGGCACAATGATGGCGATATGGTTGATGTTCTTGATCATAATATTGTTTGTAGCGCAGACATTCCTGTCTGCACAGAGGCTCAGTCAGGAATGGCTGAGCTACTTTAGCAGGTCGGCGATGATCGCCTTCTCCTCGCGCAGCTCGTCTTGCGTGACGGCGATCTTGCCCCTGGCGAAGTCGCTCAGGGGCAAGCCCTGGACGATGCTCCAGCCGCCCTGGCCGTCGCTGACCAGCGGGAAGGAGAACATCAGCCCTTCGTCGATGCCGTAGCTGCCGTCGGAACGCACCACGGCCGAGAACCAGTCGCCATCGGGTGTCTTGTTCACGAAACTGCGCACGTGGTCGAGGGCGGCATTGGCGGCCGACATGGCCGAGGAGAGGCCGCGTGCGGCGATGATGGCCGCGCCGCGTTTCTGGACGGTCTCGATGAACGGTCCGCGCAGCCAGTCATGATCGGTGATGACCTGCATCGCCGGCCGGCCGTTGATTTTGGCGTTCTCAAAGTCAGGGTATTGCGTGGCGCTGTGGTTGCCCCAGATAGCCACATTGCTGACGTCGGTGACGCGCACATTGGCCTTCTGCGCCAGTTGGGCATAAGCGCGATTCTGGTCCAGACGAGTCAGGGCGCTGAACCGCTCGGCGGGGACATCCCCGGCGTTATTCATGGCGATGAGGGCATTGGTGTTGGCCGGGTTGCCGACCACAGCCACGCGCACGTCATCGGCCGCCACCTCGCTGATGGCCTGGCCCTGGCCGACGAAGATGGGGCCATTGACCTTGATCAGGTCACCGCGCTCCATCCCCTTCGAACGCGGCCGCGAGCCGATGAGCAGCGCCCAGTTGACGCCGTCGAAGGCCACGCGCGGATCGTCGCTGATGACGATATTGTCGAGCAGAGGGAAGGCGCAGTCATCAAGCTCCATGACGACCCCCTCCAGAGCCTGCAGCGCCGGGGTGATCTCCAGCAAATGCAGGGCGACGCGGGTGTCGGGGCCGAAGACCTCGCCGTTGGCGATTCGGGGCAGAATGGAGTAGCCGATCTGGCCGGCCGCTCCCGTGACCGCAACTTTTACAAGCTTGGACATGTGTGTACTCCTTAATCTAATGCCGGAGCGCGGTTCCGTGATCCGCTTTTATCATCCGCCTCTGGGCGGTTGGTCGAGCAAAGGAATCCGCGCTGCAATGGGAATTTTGAAAGGTTGTCGGGTGTGCCGCGTCAATCGGAGACGATCGATGGCGACACCCTTAATTATCGCTGATTAGGCGCAATGGGCAAAGTCAACCGCCGAACGGCCGCATTCTCTGGCGCACGACTTCGTACATCATCAACGCGGCCGACGCCGACAGGTTCAGACTATCCACCGATCCCGCCATGGGGATGCGCACCCGCCGGTCGGCCGCCGCCAGCCAGGCCTCGCTCAACCCCCACGCCTCGCTGCCGACGACCACGGCCAGCGGGCCGGTCAGGTCGCTCCCGGTGTAGAGGGTCTCGGCCGCGGGGGTGGCGGCGACGATGGCGATGCCTCGCTCGCGCAGCCAGGCGATGGCTTGTTCGTTGCTGGTGGCGACGGTCGGCACGGTGAAGTAGGCGCCCAGGCTGGCCCGAATGACGTTGGGGTTATGGAGGTCGGTCCCCCGCCCGTCGGCCGGTGAGGGAGCGATCGCCGCATCAACCCCGGCGGCGTCGGCCGTGCGCAGCACCGCGCCCAGATTGCCCGGCTTCTCGGCTTCCTCGATGACGACGAGAAAGGGCGCGCCGCGAAACTGCAGCTCATCCAGCGCAAGCGACCGGTAGGCGATGACCATCAGCAGCCCCCCGCTCTGGCCGCGATAGGCCATTTTGGCGAAGACGTCGGGCGTGACGATGAACAATTCGGTCATGCCCGTCGCGGCGATGGCCCGCAGATGTCGCGCGGCCGTCTCCGCCTCCGGGCCGTCGATCAACTCCGGGCACAGATAGGCCTCCACCGGCACGACGCCGCGCCCGAGGGCCACCGTTATCTCGCGCACGCCCTCGACGACGGTTTGCCGTGCCTCATCGCGGGCGCGCCGGTCATTCAGTTTAATGATGCGCTTGATGCGCGGGTTCTGCAGGCTGGCTATCGTGATCATGGGAGGTTTTCCTCAATACTTCCCTTCCCGATACGCCTCTTTGCGAGCCATATAGTTGCCCACGGCGCGTGGCCCGGCCGAACGCTGGGGATTCGTCAGCGGGCCGACGACCCTGGCCGGCACGCCCAGCGCCAGCATCTCCGGCGGGACGTGCATCCCCGGCGGCACGACGGCCCCGGCCCCCACCACCGCCCCCCGGCCGATGACCGCCCCGTCGAGCACCGTGGCCCGGATGCCGATGAGCGCGCCGTCCTCGACTGTGCAACCGTGGACGACCGCGCCGTGGCCGATGGTGACCTCCCGGCCAACCACACAGGGAAAACCGGCCGAGACATGCAGCACCGCGCCGTCCTGAATATTCGACCGGTCGCCGACGATGATGGGTGCCTCGTCGCCGCGTAACACGGCCGCAAACCACACGCTGACATCCTCGCCCAGCGTCACGTCGCCGCGCACGACGGCCGTCTCGGCCACCCAGACCCCGGGCGCGAGGGTCGGTTCTATTCGTTCTTCATCGGTATTGGTCATCGTTCACTGTCCGGAACAGGCCGGGCAGGCCGGTCTGGCCCGCCTATCATGTGCCGGATTTTAGCAAGCGCTGAAGACCGGGCAACGAGATCGCCCCATGTTCCTGGCGGGTGGACGAAACGCCGGGAAAGCCCTAGTGCGCCTTGCTCAACCATCCTTCCTCGCGGGTATGCTCCTCATCGATCCGGCGGCGTCTGGCCCGCAGGATGCCTCCGCGGCTCAGATAGCCGACGATGCGGCGCGGATCCTCGCGGCTGACCACCGGCAGGCGGCCGATGTCGTTATGGACCATCTTGTTGAGCGCGTCGTGAATCATCTCGTCCGGATAGGCGACGATGATCGAGGTCGTCCCCGCATGCAGGACGGACAGGTCGCCGCCGGCCGGTTCCTCGAGCGCCACCAGAAGGTCCCCCCGCGTGATGATGCCCGCCAGGCGATCATCCTCATCGACGATGAGAAAGGCCTGGTGGCGCACGTAGTCCGGCTCACCGCGAGCGATGTGATCGGCCAGGTCCTTCACGCGCATGTCGCTGGGCAGGTTGAGCGTCGTCGTGACCATCATATCGCCGACGGTTATCTGCTGCAGCGGGTCGGCATCGTATTCGGCCGGCACGCGCAGCCCGCGCCGGGCCAGCTTTTCGGTCATCACCGTGTTGCGCATGAGGATCAGCCCCACGGCGTCGGCGATGACGCACACCAGCATCAGCGGCAGGATGGCGTTGTAGTCCTGGGTGATCTCGAAGCCGAAGATGATGAAGGCGAACGTGGAGCGGGAGGCCGCGCCAAAGACGGCCGCCATCGCCGCCAGAGCGAACGCGCCCGGCTCCAGGTGCAGCCCCGGCATGGCCGAATTGAGCAGGATAGCCATCGCGCCGCCCATGGCCGCGCTGGCCATGAACAACGGCGCGAGCAAACCGCCCGATGTGCCCGAACCCAACGACACCAGCAACGCCAGCGTCTTGAAGATCATGACCGACAGCAAGACGCTAAGCGTGAGCTGATTGTTGAGAATACTGGAGATCGTGCCGTAGCCCACGCCCAGGACGCGCGGCACGAAGTAGCCGATGATGCCCAGGCCGAAGCCACCGATAACCGGCAGCCAGAACTTGTTGACCGGCAACTTGTCGAAAAGGTCTTCGGTCCAGTAGAGGGTCTTCGTGAACCCGACGGCCACCAGCCCGCAGAGCAGCCCCAGCAGGACATAGAACGGCAGGGCGCGGGGGATGCCGAAATCAGTGATCGACACCTGGAACAGCGGACCGCGACCCAGGAACGGCATGCGCACGGTCGTGGCCACGACGGTGGCGATGACCAGGGGAATGAACGAGCGCGACTTGAACTCAAAGAGCAGCAGTTCAATGGCGATGATCACCGCCGCGATGGGCGTGTTGAAGGTCGCCGCCATGCCCGCCGCCGCGCCACAAGCCAGCAGCACCTTGCGCTCCACGGCCGTCGCCGGCAGGATTTGCCCCAGGAGCGACCCCATCGCGCCACCGGTCTGGATGATCGGCCCCTCCGCGCCGAACGGGCCGCCCGTGCCGATGGCCACGGCCGTGGCGATGGGCTTGAAGATGGCCACGCGCGGGCTGACCCGGCTGCGGTTCTCCAGCACGGCCTCCATCGCTTCGGGGATGCCGTGGCCCTTGATCTTCTCCGTCCCGTACTTGGCCATCAGGGCCACAATCAGCCCGCCGATGGCCGGCACGACCAGCATCCACAAGCCGATGGGGTTCGTCTCCAGGTCGGTCAGCTCCGTGGCCACCCGCTGGAAGAACACCAGATTCCACAGCAGGCCGATGAGCGAAAAGAGCAGATACGCCAGCAAGCCGGAAATGACGCCGATGACGGCCGCAAGGAGGCTGACGTAGATGATGCGAAATGATTTGGATGGTTTGTTGCCCAGGTCTTCCTGCAGGTTCAGGCTGGGTTGTTCAATCATGATTACCTCGTTTTCTGTTGAATGATTTGAAAGACGGGATATTATATCGTAATGCGATATAATTCAACAGATCAATTTGACGAATTCGTGCCCGACGAGGGAGCGATTGGGGTAAAATCACGGCGCGCGACATGATCACGCGCGAGGACGGCGAGTGTATGGCTCAACCTGTCAGCAAGGCGGAATATGAGAAGCTGGCGACATTTCGCTACGCGCTGCGCCAGTTTTTGCGTTTCAGCGAGACGGCCGCCCGCGAGGAAGGCATCACTCCCCAGCAACACCAGGGGCTGCTGACCATCGCCGGTTTCCCCGCCCGCGAACGAATCGTGATCGGCGAATTGGCCGAACGGCTGCAATTGCGCCACCACAGCACCGTCGAGCTGATCAACCGGCTGGAGGCCCACGGGCTGGTGGCTCGCGAGCAAGGCACGGTCGACCGGCGGCAGGTGTTCATCTCCATGACGCCGAAGGGCAACGAGGTCCTGTCGCGCCTCTCTCTGGCCCACCGCGAGGAGCTGAGGCGCATCGGGCCGCAGCTTAATCTCCTGTTGCATGAATTGTCCATGATGGAGGAGTCGGACGCATGACGCAGCAAGCCGCGCCGATCACCTATATCTCGACCATTTCCAACGTGCGCGAAGTGGCCTTGCGAGGCACGGCCGACCTGGCTTATTGGCGCGAGCGTTTGCATCCGTTACACATCGCCCCCCATGATGACAACAGCCGCGCCGCGTTGCTGCTGACATCCATCGAGGCGGATTTTCGCGGCATCCCCTTCCGCGAACTGTCCATATCCGTCGTCGTCGCGGGCGGCGGTGGCGCTTTTCTGGCCCATGCCTTCAATTCTTCGCGCTTGCTGGCCTTTGCCGAGCGCCTGTTTTTCCAGACCCCCTATCACCTGGCTGAGTTGACGATTGATGAGAGGGTTCCCGCGCGCATGGCTGTCTCGACCGGCGGCCATACGCCATTCAGCGCGCGGATGGGCCAGGAGGCGGCCGGACGACGTCCGGTCGATGAAACCATCGAGGGGCCTATTTATCTGCCGGACGGGAAACAGGTCTTCCACGCGCGGCTCAGCGGCGCGGGTTTTGTCTATCCGTTCACCACCGCCGATATCCTAGAGATTCATCCGGCGACCAGCGCACCGATCTTCTCCCAATTGCTTGAATCAGGTTTCATCGGGCAGGAATGGCTGGTTCGCGCCGGGGCGGTTCATGCTCGTTCCAAGACCTATTCCAGAACAGGCTCATGAAAGCCGTCGTGTAATCCATCTATGCTGAGATTGTCCACTCGCTGTCTTGTCATTAGCTTATCATTTACCCGCTACACTATTTCTCCCTGCCATAACCGCCGCATCTCGGCTGAGGTCTCCAGCAGATCATCGAGCGCGCCCTGGGCGACGACGCGGCCGCCTTCCAGCACGATGATATGGTCGGCGCGGCGCAAGGCCGGACGGCGATGGCTGACGACCAGGCAAGTTGGCCGCGCCTCTCCTGTCTCGTCAACCAGTCGCTCCCACAGCAGTTGCTCCGTCTCCACATCGAGCGCGCTGGACAGGTCATCAAAGACCAGCAGTTCAGCATTGCGAACGAGCATGCGCGCCGCGGCCGAGCGCTGCACCTGCCCACCGGAAAGACGCAACCCGCGCGGCCCGACAAGTGTGTCCAACCCGGCCTCCAACATGGCGATATCGGGCTCCATGACGGTCGTGTGCAGCGCGGCAGTCAGATTCGCCCCGTCTTCCGGCAAGCCCATGAGGATGTTATCGCGCAGCGACTCGCTGAACAGCCGCGGCACTTGCGGTGTGTAGGCCGAGCGCGGCGGGATGAAGAACACACCCGGATCGGCCACCGCTACGCCATTCCAGCGCACCTCGCCACCGTCCGGCGACAGCAGCCCCAGCAGCGCCCGCAGCAGCGTCGTCTTGCCGCTGCCCACCCGGCCGGTTACGACGGTGAACGATCCGCGCGGGAGATCAAAGGAGATGTCGGTGATGCCGGAGGCGGGAGGCGGGGGAGCAGAGGCGCCGGGGAGCAGGGACAGGCCCTCTCTCCTCTGCTCCTCTGCTCCTCCGCTCCTTTCATGGAGATACGTCAACCCCGCCACCTCCAGCCGCTCCAGCCGATCGGCGGCCATCCTGATCGGCATGGCCAGCGCCGGGACATCGCCATTCTCATAGATCGGCCGATGGGCGACGATGCTCTCCGGCGGCGCTTCGGGGTGCATCTCCTGCAGCCGGTCGAGCACCACCCGCTGCTGGGCGATCTCCGAGATGAAGCCGCCCAGGTTGGACGGGAAGCGAACGGCGATGGTCAGGTAACTGACGAAAAGGGTGAAGTCGCCGACGGTCATCGCCCCCGATTGGAGGGTTTGGCCGACCAGCAGGATGACAATCGCAATGGCGATGTCGCCCATGCTCTGCCCGGCAGAGTTGAACAACGCCAGGAAGGTGTTTTGTCGCACACCCGCCTTGCGCCGGGCCTCATTCAGCGTATCAAAGTAACCCAGCGCGCCGCTTTCGGCATCGGCGATCTTGATCGCCTGGACGCCGCCGAGAATCTCGCCCAGAAAGGCGGTGACATGGCTGCCGGCGACGCGAGTCGCCCGTTCATAGAGTAAAAAACGCCTCCAGGCCATGCGACTGATGAAGAATACAGCCATGAGCGGCATAATCGCCACCAGGGTGATCCACGGGTTGATGCGGGCCATGATGGTGACCGCGAACAGAAAGAAGATCGTGTCCCCGATCTCCTGGGGTATCCAGGTCGGGAAGTCGGAGTAGTCGCCCACGTCCCGTTGCAGACGATGGATGGCGTCGCCCGGCTCGACCGGCATCGGCCGCGCCGCCGGCTTGGCCAGGATATTATGCATGAAGTTGACGCGCATGAGCACGCCGTTGACGGCGCGCAAGGCCCAGCCGCTCCATTCATAGCCGACATTGACCGCCATGCGGCCGAACTGGACGGCCACGAGCATCCCCAGCAAGGTCGCGATACCGTAAGTCGCCGTCGCTTCGCCGGTCAATTCGTCGAAAAACTGCCGGGTGATCAGGCCGGGAATCAGTTGGGTGACGGTGAGGACCACGCCGAAAATCAGGTTCAGGATGAAGTACCGCGGCCGAAAGCGGATCAGCGCCCACATCCCGCGGAAGACGGGGAGCCTGGTTGGTGTAGCGGGAGCCGTTGTCATGGCAGGGCCTCTTTCATGGCCGGGGAGCAGAGGGGCAGAGGTGCAGAGGAGGTGCTTCTTTTCACCCCCGCTCCTCCGCTCCTCCGCTCCCACGCTCCTCCGCGCTGTACCTGCATATCGAGAGTCATGCCAGCACCTCCTCCAGGCCGGTCTGGAGCAACCCGTAAAAACGCGAGCCGGGATCGGCAGCCAGCGCCGCGCGGGGGCCGAACTCGACCACACGGCCGTTCTCCAGGATGAGGATGTCGTCGGCGCGGCCGACAGTGCGCAGGCGGTGGGCGATGATGATGCCCGTGCGCCCTTCCAGCAGCCGGTCGATGGCCCGCTCCAACAGGTGCTCGGTGCCGGGATCGAGCCGCGACGAGGCTTCGTCGAGCACCACCAGCTGGGGATCGCGCAAAAAGACGCGAGTGAAGGCCAGCAGTTGGGCTTCCCCGGCCGAGAGGCCCTTGCCGCCGCTCTCCAGCACCGTGTCCAGCCCGGCCGGCAAGCCGTGATACCAGTCCATCAGGCCGAGGGTCTCCAGCGCGGCCAGGATACGGCCGTCGTCGGCGGACAGGGGTCCGCTCCGCGGGTGGGCCGGGTCGTAATGATCAAACAGCGTCAGGTTATCGCGCACCGATGCGGCAAAGAGCTGGACGTCTTGGGTGACCAGGCCTACGTGGCGACGGAGATCCGCCAGGGCCACATCCCGGATATCCGCGCCGCCGTCCTCGCCCAGGCGGATGGTTCCGCTGTCGACGTCATAGAGCCGGAAGATCAACCGGGTGAGCGTCGTCTTGCCGCTCCCCGTGCGCCCCAGCACCCCCAGCACCCTGCCCGGCGCGACGGCGAAAGAGACATCATGCAGCACAACCGGAGTATCGAGTGAGGAGTGACGATTGACGGGTAACGGATCAGGCAGCGCCTCCCCTTCTTCATTCGTAATTCGTAATTCGTCATTCGTCATGCGCAACTCGTCATTCGTAATTCGTACCTCGTCATTCGTCATTCGCCGGTCCTTATAGGCGAACGATACCCTCTCAAATGTCAGACCCGGCGCCTTCTCCGGCAAGGCAATTGTCCCGCCGGTTGTATCCCCAACTTCCGGCCGCAATTCAAATAACTCTCGCGTTCGGTTGACGCCGGCCAGCGCGC
>CAZZJN010000087.1:0-11857 GCA_964654505.1 uncultured Ardenticatenaceae bacterium
CTCGCTGCCATCCTGAGGATAAACATGGGCTGAGCCGTCCTCAAACAGCCGTTCGACCGTGCCGGCGGTCAGACCATCTGTCCCAAAGGGACATTCCGACTCCAGCCAGCTCCCTTCTTGCTGCTCCTGCCAACAGAAGGTGCCGATGTCCGAGCTTTGGAGTTGGACAACGTTGTTGTCCAGCCAGCGCATCGACCAGGCCAGGCGGCTGGATGCATAAGTCTGTTGGCGGTGAAGGATGGCCTGGGTTGCCTTATCGCGTACTTCGAAGATCAACGTCAGGTAGAGGGCGGGATCGTCCCGGCTGGTATTAACGGTGATCGAAAGCGTGCGGTCCTGTTGCGGCGAAACGATCAGCACAGGCTCTGCGGTTGCATCGGGAAGCTCTTGCCTCCGCGACCCACCGCAGCCAACGGCCAGGATGCCGGCCAGCGCCGCCCAGATCAGCCATGTCCCAACCCGCGTCCGCTTCGCCGATCGCCTCATCGCACCTCCCTTGCTCAGGTATTGTGGGCCAGAAGATGGACCCTCACCAGGCCATTCTCAAGCGGCGTCACCACGACACTGTAGTATTTTGCCCCCACCTGTTGATAGAGGCCGCTGTAATCGATCCCGGTGGAATCGGCCGCCGCCGGTTCCCACCAGTCGGCCGCCTCGCTGAGCGCCGGTCCGGAGGAATAGAAGGGTGAATAGCCCGCTTCCAGCGGCTCGGTCAGGCCCAGCTCGGCCAGCCAGGCGGTGACCTCCGCCATCGGCGCGTCAAAGCGGACGAGGACTATCGTATCCAGCGCCGACTCGCCGGTGACATGCACCTCGGTCGCTCCGGCCGGCAAGGGGCTGCCGATAAAGGCGATAGCGTCCTGCTCGTTGAATGGCTGGGACAGGAATTCAAAGGGGACGCGGCCGTCCTGCTCCGGGGCGCGCTCGGACCGTGAATCCGAACACCCCGCACCGGCCACGAGGCTGAATGTGAACAGAGCCGCCATCAGGATGACTTTATTGAGAAATGCCATCTTCCTCCCCAGGTCATGGTATCCGGTCTGAATTGAGGAAAGTATATCAAAAGACCAATTTCGTGCAGCCAGTCTCATCTCTTTCTGAGCGCGCAAGATTAACCGATGGTCAACATACGCGGCCCGGACAAAGACGCTTATACCGGTTTCCCTGAGCGAACAGGTGCATATACAAATGATAGTATTACTTTGTGATTGCAGAATGTCGGAAAACTATATAATCCATCGGCGGCCGTTTTCGGCGCATCGAGAATAACCAGGTTTCCAAAAGAATAAGGAGAAAAACATGAATCCGCAAAAGATCACTCTCAAAGCCATCTCGTACGTCTTCGTCAGTGGGCTTGTCTTCTTCTCGGCCCTGGCTCTTGCCGGATTCAGGCCGAACATGTTGGCCAAAGCCGACTCGCCCGATACGCTCGCGCCCACAACGGCCGACGGTGAGGCGCCTCCTCCCCCACATATTGAAATGACGGAGTTGCAAGCGCAGGCGAACCGTGCCGCCCTGTCCTCGACCCTGAGCTACTACTTTATCCCCGGCAACACCTTTACCCCGTGGGGCAACGTGCCATATACCCGCCAGGTTACCGGCTGTGTCAACCAGGCGCCTGCCGGAACCGCGTTTTCCGCGCCGGTGCACTTGCCGAAGGGGTCGGAAGTGGTGTCCATCACGCTGTTCACATTTAATACAGAGAGCACAAGCGCGAAAAGCCGAGCCTACTTCATTTTAAACGATGGAAAGGGGGGTGGCGGGTATACGGTATCGGCCGAAAGCCTCCCCAATACAACGGGATACCAGCAAAATGATAGCAGCGATAACAACCCGGCCACGATTGACCCTCAGAATTACAATTATTTGGTTGAGTGGAGAACCGATACCGATAATCCGTCACCATATTTAAGCTTGTGCGGCGTGCGGGTGGCCTATTATGCGCCGTCGGCGGCCGCGTTTTTGCCCTACATTTCCAATCGAAACATGCAGGCGATCCCTTTTTAGTCTGTCGCCATGGCGACCAATAACACGGGTAGCGGACGGCGAGATTCCGCGGCTTCGCGCCCGCCCCTTGACCTGACAGGCCTCCAAAGACCTGTCAGGTCAAACCGAACACATTTCAGCCGTCGAGCGTGACCTCCCGCGGGTCGGCCACCAACAGGACTTTGCCCGCGCTCATGTGGTCGATATACGTCTCGATCCCCGCTTGCGCCTGCGCCAACGGGATGCGCTTGTGAATGGGGGAGTACAGATCGGTCGGCAGGAGAGCTTGCACGCGCCGGGCGAGTTGCAGGATTTGGAGGAGATTCTTTTTAGCCAGCCAATTGGCCAGGAACCAGCCGTCGAAATGCAGTCCCTTGACCAGAGCCACCCCGGCATTGATGACGCATGGCTCATCCGACAGTCGTGAATAGATCAGGATGGTGCTGCCGTTGGGTGCGGCGTCGGCCAGCTGCTGGGTCATGTCGCCGCTGATAGCGTCCAGCAACAGGGTTGCCCGCAACTCGTGGGCCATTGCTCGCAGCCGGTCGCCGAAATCAGGTTCGCTGCTGTTGAGGATGTATTCCCCGCCCAGCGCGCGCACGGAATCCACCTGGGCCTGGCGGCGCACGACGTGGATAATCGGGATGTTGTGCCGTTGGCCCAGGCGCAAGATCATCCCGCCGAGGGCGCTGGCGGCGGCCGTGCTGACGATGGCGCGATGGTTGCCGCGTTGGGCGATTTCAAAGATGGCCAGCGCGCTCAAGGGGTTCACCAGCAGCATCGAGCCACGCTCCGTGCTCACCTGCCGGCCCAGCGGGATGCACGCCTTGGCTGACGTGACCATGTACTCCGCCCATGTCCCGTCGCCGGTCAGCGATGCCGAGCAAGCCACGCGCCGCCCGAGGTAGAAGCGCGACAGGACGCCCCCGCCGGCTTCGACAACCGTCCCGCTGCCCTCCAGCCCGGGGGTGAACGGGAATTGGCGCAACCCGCGATAGCCCATGCCGGAGAGCGCGCCGAGGTCCGAGGGGTTGATCGGCGCGGCCGCCATGCGAATGAGGACCTGTCCCGCTTGGGGCCGGGGCACGGGCTGTTCGCGCCACGTCAAACTGCCGTTCGGTTCATCCAGTTGAACGGCGTGCATCGTCGCCGGGATATAATAATTCATGGTCGCCTGCTTTTAAGGGTGCGATTAGCTGAGTGAATTTGGAACCCATATCGCTCCAGCGTCGATTCATTTAGTTCCATGGGGTCTCCTTGACAGAGATGGCAGGTTAGCAGGTTTTGTCACCTGTGCAAGGTCGACAGGAAGATGGCCAATCTGTGAATTTCCTTTTAGCAAGCTGCGCGTGGATGGACCACGAATGAACGCGGATGAACGCGAATTGGGACGTGGTGATGGATTTTATTCGCGTTTATTCGCGTCCATTAGCGATCCTCTCTCGGCTCCCCGCGAATAAATACGAATGGACGCGAATTAGCGCTTGGTGAAGACCATGCGTTTCCATTCAAGCCGGGGCGAGCCGAAATTGATGAGCAACCCGACAGGTTTCCCGCTCGCTTTCAGATAGTTGAGGATCTGCGCCTGCTCCATATTGGTCAATTCCTTCATCGCCTTGATTTCAACGATGACCTGATCGTAACAAAGAAAGTCGGGGATATACTCCTTGACCAGATAGCGTCCCTTGTAAGCGATCCGGATCAGGGGATGGGCGACGAACGGAATGGCGCGGCTCCTCAATTCGATGTCGAGCGCCTCCTGGTAGACCGCCTCCAGAAACCCGGCCCCCAGTTCATTCGACACCTCCAGCGCCGCCCCGACGATCCTGAAGACCTCGTCCTTCAAAATCAATTCGCGATCGTCCCCGCTCATTTCTGACCTCCTCCATCAACTATGGTTCGTATCTACTCACACCCAACCTTCTTTATTAGCGTCCATTCGCGTCCATTAGCGGCCCCATCCTGATTCTCCGCTAATTAACACGAATGAACGCGAATTAGGTATATGGCGAGGTTCATCGGCCCGATGTCGTCCACTAGCGGAACACCCGGTTCTCAACATTCGCCTTTTTTCATTCGTGTTCATTCGCGTCCATTAGCGGTTATTCATAGGTAAAAAAGTGTAGCATTGCGGCCAGGGCCAGGCAAACAGGGGCGGACGAGAGAGGGAGATGGGGCTACGCCGGTTAACACACCCTGCGAGGTTAGGGTGACGCATGACCACGTCCAGCACCTCTTTATGCTAGAATGGTGCCGGAGCAACACCCATGATACCGGTTGAGATTTGTATCGAAGCATCCGAACCCGCGGCCGTGACCCAAGCCACCAGCGCGGCTTACCAGGGCGGCGCGACCACCGTCGAACTGTGCGCGGCCATGGATCTGGACGGCCTGACCCCCTCGACCGACTGCCTGACGGCCGCCCGTCAAGCCTTCGGCCAACGACCCGGCCTAATGGTCATGATTCGCCCCCACGCGGGCGATTTCGACTACACACCGGATGAGCTGACGTTGATGTTGGCCCAGATCGACGCGGCCGCAAGAGGTGGCGCAGACGGCGTGGTCTTCGGCGTATTGAGCGCGGCCGATGGACGGATCGATTCGGATGCCAACCGGCGGCTGCTGGCCGCGGCCCGCGAGCGTGGCTTGAAAGCCACCTTTCACCGCGCCTTCGACGCCACGCCGGACCCCGACGCCGCCCTGGACACGCTGCTCGAGTTGGGCTTCGACCGCGGGCTGACCAGCGGCCTGCCCTGGGGCCGGCAGGGTACAGCGTTGGACGGCGCGGCCCAACTGGCGCGGACCATCCTCCGCGCCGGGGATCGCATCGAGGTCGTGGTGGGCGGCGGCATCAGCCCGGCCAACGTGGGGCCGCTGCTGGCTCGGCTGCCGCTCCACGCCGGGCGGGTGTCGGTCCACGCCTACTCCGGCGCGAAAATCGGCGGCCGGACTACGTTGGAAGCGGTACGCACGCTGGTGGCGGCGGCGGGCGCTGAGGCATCCCGCAGCCGCAAACATGCTGGAGCAGAATAGCGCGGCCGCGACAGATGTCCTTGCCGCGGATCGTGATAAACTCGTCCCTGACCCAACGATCGACAGAATCAGGAGCCACCCGCATGCCCCTCCTTTCCGCCCTCCCCGCCTACCAATCCGACGGCCTCATCACCGGCTACCGCTTGCTGAACGAGCACAAGACCACCCTCGACCTGCCCAGCGGCCGCGCCATCGTTGTGGCTGAGGCCGAGAGCGACAAGGTCTGGGCCGGGACGATCCGCACGATAGCGCGCGACGAACCGCGGCCGGACTTCATCGTCTACGAACGCTTCGAGCAGGTGGAGGACAGCGCGTTGCTCCAGGCGCAAAAGATGGGCGTGAAGCTGGTGACTCTCCGGCGGTTCGCGCAGTTGCTGCCGGAGTTGGGCCGCTAGCGAGCGGATATCCCGCCACTTTTATTGCGAAAACCCCATCCCCGCTTATAATTGTTGCAATGGCGCAACAGCATCCGGCCGACCGCGGCCCGAAGGGCGCGCCGGAACGGTTCGATCAGGAGAGTTATGGCCGAGAACACGCTCGTTCCCGTCGAACAGCGGGAAGTCACCTTTTATGAAGACGAATTGACGGCCGTCCGCGCCGCCGATGGGCACATCTACGTCTCCCTGGCCCACTTGTGCGATGCCCTCGGCATCGATACCCAAGGACAAGCCCGCCGCATCAAGCGTCAGCCTGTTTTGGAGAAAGGGTATAGCTGGGTAGACATTTTGTCTACTCAGCCTGTCCCCCAACGCCGTCGCTCCCAGGTCCTGCGGGTCGATCTGGTTCCGCTGTTTCTCACCGGCATCAGCACCAAAAGCATCGCCGATGAGACCCACCGCCGCAAGCTGGAGCGATTTCAGGAGGAGGCCGCCAAAGCCTTGTGGGAGGCGTTCCAGCAGGGCCGCCTGACGACTGATCTCGATTTCGACTCCCTGCTGGCCCAGGACACGCCGGAAGCCCAGGCCTACCGCATGGCCCAGGCCGTGCTGCAACTGGCGCGCAACCAGCTGCTCATGCGCTCGCAACTGGCCGACCACGAGCAACGGCTGGAGACCATCGAGGCGCAGCTGAGCGACACCGGTCGCAATGTGACCCCCGACCAGGCCAGCCAGATCAGCCAGGCGGTGAAGGCGGTGGCCCTGGCGCAGGGCAAGAAGAGCGGCCGCAATGAGTTCGGCGCGGTCTATGGCGAGCTGTACCGCAAGTTCGGCATCACCGGCTACAAGATGCTGCCCGCCCGACGCTTCGACGAGGCGATGAAGTTCCTGACCGACTGGCACGAAAACCTGACCGGGACGCTGCCTTTTTAGAAAGGGGCGGCCCGAACTTATGGTATAATGGCGCGTGAGGAGACAAGAAATCGACCGGAGGCTGCAATGAGTGATTATGTGATTCAACAAGTAGTTAGCCAATTGCGCCGGTTGCCTGAGCCTATGCAACAACGAGTCCTCACCTTCACTAAAATGCTGCAAGGCTCCGCGATCGACGGCGTGCCCGGTCGCTCTCTATTGACGTTTGCCGGCGCTATACCGGCCGACGATCTGTTGCTCATGAGCGAAGCGATTGGAGAGGGTTGCGAACGGGTAGACGCTGATGAGTGGTAGTTACTTATTGGACACGAACATCGTCATCGCCCTGTTTGCTCGTGATGCCGTCGTGGAAGATCGACTTGGCCGGGCAGATTCCGTATTCGTGCCTTCGATTGTGCTGGGAGAGCTGTATTACGGCGCTCATAAATCCACCCGCGTGCAAGCCAACATCGGCCGAATCGAGGAGTTGGCCGCCCAAAGCGCAGTTCTGAGTTGCGACGCAGATACCGCGCGCCATTACGGCCAAATCAAGAACGAACTCCGCCACAAGGGCAGACCTGAACCTGAAAACGATATCTGGATCGCCGCGTTGTCGATCCAGCATGATATGAAACTTGTAACCCGTGACGCTCACTTCGCTGATGTGAGTGAGTTGAGATTTGAAAACTGGTAGTCATTAAGCAGGTATCATGACCAAAGTGATCGCCGTCGCCATGCAAAAAGGGGGAGTGGGCAAGACGACCACCGCCGTGAACATCGCCGCCGCGCTGGCCGAGAGGGGACGGCGCGTGCTGGCCGTCGATTTCGATCCCCAGGGCAACCTGACCCAGCATGTCGGCTTCGACCCCGACCGCATCAGCCCCACCATCTATGACGCGCTGAAGGCCGAGGTTGATGGAGGACGTGGCGACTTGCGCGCAGCCATCTATGAGACCGGGGAGGGGTTCCACCTCATCCCCAGCCAGCCGGAACTCAGCCTGGTGGAAGTGGCCCTCATCAACAGCCTCAGCCGCGAGCGGGTGCTGGCCGGGCTGCTGGGCGAGGTGGCCGCTGATTACGACTATATCCTCATCGATTGCAATCCGTCGCTGGGGTTGCTGGTCATCAACGCCCTGACCGCGGCCGACAGCGTGCTCATCCCCATCCAGACCGAATATCTGGCCGCTCGCGGTGCGCTGATGATCCTATCGACCATCGAGACCATCCGGCGCAAGCGGCTCAACCCCGATCTGCGCGTCGAAGGCATCCTGCTGACGATGGCCGACACGCGGGCCACGCTGACCCGCGACGTGCAATCGGCCGTGGAGCAGCAATACGGCGACGGCATCCGCATCTTCGACGCTGTGGTGAGGCGTTCCATTCGGTTCGGCGAAAGCGCGGCCGCCGGTCAAAGCATCCTGGCCTATGACCCGCGCGGGGCAGGGGCGTCCGCCTATCGAGCGGTGGCCAGGGAAATCGATGGGAAGAAATAGTATGTGCGAATCTGGAGCGCTGCTTCATTCGTCATCCGTCACTCGTCATTCGTAATTCAACATGACCAAAAAGCGCGCTAAAATTAACCTCTCCCAGCCCATCCAGCCCCGCGGCGGCGACCTTGACCGGCTATTTGCCGGGGAGGACGACGCCGAGCAGGCCGCCGGCTACCAGCTGCTGGCGGTTCGCGTCGACGCCATCGACCCCGACCCCGACCAGCCGCGCAGCACCTTCAGCGAGGACGGCTTGCGTGAGCTGGCCGACAGCATTCGGCAGGACGGCGTCATCCAGCCCATCGAAGTGACCCAAAGCGGCCGCGAGCGCTATCTGATCGTCCACGGCGAGCGACGCTGGCGGGCGGCCCAGCTGGCCGGGCTGGTCACCGTCCCGGCCGTGGTGCGTCGCCGCGACTATGACGACGTGACCCGCTTTGTGCGCCAGGTCGTGGAGAATATCCAGCGCGAGGACCTCAACGACGTCGACCGCGCGGCCGCGCTGCTGCGGCTGCGCAAGCTGATGCAGGAGGAGATGGACGCCGGGCAAGTCGAGCAACGACCCGGAGAGCCGTGGGGCGGCCGCATCACCTGGTCCAAGGTCGGCGGCCGTCTGGGCTACAGCCGCCAGCGCATCCACCAGCTCATTCAGCTGCTCGATCTGCCGGACGAGATCAAGGACGCCGTGCGCGACGGGGTGCTGAGCGAGCGGGACACGCGCGTCTATCAGGGACTGACGGCCGTCCAGCAGCGGTCGTTGCATCGCTCGCGCATGGCCGGCGATTTGAACGCCGGGGAAGTGCGCCAGATCGCCCGGCTGCTGCGCGAAGCCCCCGACATGACCGTGGCCGCGGCCGCCCGCCTGCTGACGGCCGCCGCCGATGAGCGGGGCGAACCCGCATCTCCGGACACGGCCGCGCCGGCGACCCCGCGCGACGACCCCCGCGGCGGCGATTTCAGCATCGACACCCTGCGTCCGGCCCGCGTCGGCGCGCCCACCAATATCGAACGGCTGGACTGGACGCGCGGCCACCTGGCTCGTGTCGACCGGCACAATCTGTCGGCCGCCGAGCGCAAGGAGATGCTGCGCCTGTTGAAGCTCATCGCCGACGATGTGGCCTCGCTGATCGCGGCGTTGAAGGATATGGAATTCTGAGAGGCTGGCCGACCCGGTTGCCAATGCCGGGGTCGCAGACGGCGAAACAGGTTGCGGGAAGTTGTGCTATAGTTTAGCTGAACACGAGAGCTAATTAACATGGAAGCACCGACAATCACCAGGACTGAATCGCGCGGGAAGGAATATGTCTCCTATGAGGCGTATCTCGCCCTGCCCGACGAAAACCGGATTGTGGAATGGGTAGACGGGGAGGTTGTAGATCACGTGCCGCCATCACCGGTTCATCAAGATATCGCTGATATTCTGACCATGCTGTTGAAGGCTTATGTCAACCAGTTGGGCCTTGGCCGGGTCAACAGCGCTCCCCTTGAAGTCAAACTCTGGCCCGGCGGCCCCTCGCGCGAGCCGGACGTGTTCTTCGCCGGCAACGACAAACTCGGCCAGGTCGGCGACAAGCGTTTTGACGGCGCGCCCGATCTTGTCGTCGAGGTGGTCTCGCCGTCAAGCCTGACGCTCGACCGCATCACCAAGTTCCGCGAATACGAGCGTGCCGGCGTGGGCGAATACTGGATCATCGACCCGCGGCCGTTTCAGCAGCAAGCCGATTTCTATGTTCGCGACGCGGACGGCCTTTTCGTCCCCGCCGAAATTGACGACGAAGGCGTCTATCACGCCCACGTTGTGCCGGGCTTCCGGCTGCAAGCGGGCTGGCTGTGGCAGTCGCCGCCGGTCAACCCGCAACGCGCGCTGGCCTGGATGCTGGCCGACTCCCCGGGCTTGCCTGACGAACTGCGGGCGGCCTATCGCGAGATGCTGCGGTTGTTGCCGGGCGAGTAGTCGGTAGCGGGCGGTCGCCTGACTTGATGCGTTGGATGGTGTTGTCGGTAAAATTTGGCCGGGTTTGACATGGCGCTCCCCTCTGAATCAGTCATCACGCTGGTCATCCTGACCGCGGCCATCGTCCTCTTTCTCACCAATCGCCTGCGCGCCGACGTAGTTGCTCTGCTCGTGCTGGTCAGCCTGGGCGCGACCGGCATCCTCACGCCGCAAGAGGCGTTCTCCGGCTTCAGTCGCTCGGCGGTGGTCATCATCGTCACCATCTTCGTCCTGGCTCAGGGCCTCAACCTGACCGGCGCGGGCGAGAAGGTTGGCGACTGGCTGATTCGCGTCGCCGGTCGCTCCGAGGGGCGGCTGGTGGCTTTGGTCATGGTGGCCGGAGCGTTCCTGTCCCTGTTCATGAACAACATCGCCGCGGCCGCCGTTCTTCTGCCGGGGGTATCCGGCGCGGTCAGGAAACAGGGCACCAACCCGTCGCGCGTGCTGATGCCGCTGTCTTTCGCCACGATCCTGGGCGGCATGGCGACCTTGTTCACCACCACCAACATCGTCACCAGCGGGCTGTTGCGCGAGCAGGGTTTGCCCGGCTTTGGCGTGCTCAGCTTTCTGCCGATTGGCTTGCCGATCGCCATCGCCGGGATCGCCTACATGGTTATGTTCGGCCGCCGGTTGCTGCTCCATCGGCCGACGGCCGAGGAGTTTGACGCGTCGTCGGGAGCCATGCGCAATGAAGATCTGGTCGAGGTCTACCAACTCGATGAGCGCCTGTTCCGCGCCCGCATCCCGTCCGGCTCCATGCTCGATGGCGTGTCCCTGGCCCAAAGCTCGCTGCGCGAACGCTTTCACGTCAACGTCCTCTCGCTGGAGCGCGACGGGCAAATCCGGCTGGCCCCGCCGCCCGATACGCTGCTGCAAACCGGTGACGTCATGATGCTGGAGGGCAGCCTGGAGGAGTTCCGCGAGCGGGATATCCAGCCCTATCTGGAGATTCTGGCGCCCAAGCGAATCGAGGAGCGGGACCTGGAGTCCGAGGGGATCGTTGTGGTGGAGGCCGCCCTGGCTCCGCGCTCCGGCCTGATCGAAAAGACGCTACAGGATGTCAGCTTTCGCGAGCAATTCGGCTTTTCGGCGCTGGCTATCTGGCGCGGAAATCGGCCGATTCGGCGCGGGCTAACCACGATGCCGCTGGCGTTCGGCGACGCCCTGTTCCTGCAGGGGCCGCGCAATCATTTGCGCCTGCTGCAGCAAAACCCCGATCTGATTTTGCTGGGCGTCCCGTCGGGAACGGAGCCGACCGTCCGGTCGAACAAGCTGGCGCCGGCGGCGGCCATCGTCGTCATCACGCTGGCCATCAGCGCCACCAACGTCATCCCCACGGCCGAGATGATGCTGATGGGGGCGCTGGCGATGGTGCTGCTGGGGGTGCTGTCGGCCGACGAGGCCTATGATGCGATTGAGTGGAAGACGGTGGTGCTGGTGGCCGGAATGTTGCCGATGGGGCTGGCGTTGACCAACACCGGCCTGGCCGATCTGGCGGCGGTGAAGATCGTCGCTCTGGCCGCGCCTTACGGGCCACGGGCGTTGCTGGCGGCGCTGTTCATCCTGACGACGTTGTTGGCGCAGGTCATCAGCGGTCCGGCGGTGGCGGCCATCGTCGTCCCGCTGGCCATCAGCGCGGCCCGGCAGACGGGCATCGACCCGCAAAGCCTGGCCATGGGGGTGGCCCTGGCGACGTCGATGGCCTTTTTGACGCCACTGGGGCATCCGGCCAACCTGCTGGTGATGGGTCTCGGCGGCTATCGTTTCGCCGACTACTTCAAGGTCGGCTTGCCTCTGACCATCCTGTTGGCTCTGCTGGTGCTGCTGGTGTTGCCGCTGGTTTATCCGTTGTAGGCCATCGAATGGCGCCGACTTCACGGGAAAAGTGCGGGGGAGGTTTAGTCATCGCTAACAGGCAGGCGAATGCCCACGCGAAAATATCGCCGTCTATTGGTTCAGGCGACGGCCGCTTCCGCAAAAATTCCCAACTCATCCATTACCCGTCGGGCCACCAGCCGCCCCGATACCATCGCCGTGGGCAGGCCGGTGCCGGGGTGGGTACTGGCCCCC
>CAZZJN010000088.1:0-11813 GCA_964654505.1 uncultured Ardenticatenaceae bacterium
GGATCTCCAGGCATTCACGCTGCCAGTCATCGGCCGGGAAGGCGGCCACGATCGCTCCACCCTGACCGGTGGCGCAGTAATAGAGCATCGACAGCAGCGTGCCGATATCTTCGGCCGTCGTCTGCATGATCGGACTGGGCGAGGTGCGCAGTCCCTCGACGGAATTCCCAGGGGTTTTCGGAGCCTGTTTGCCGGACGGCATCAACCCATCATAGGGAGCCATGATAAAAGTATTGGTCAAACCCAGGCGTTGCATGGTTGTCGTGACCATCTCCGCCCCCTTGTACGGCCCTTCCTCGCCGCCAATAAAGCTCAACAGCTCATTGGCACTGGTGTTGTCCGGATTGATAACCAGAGTATCGGAGATGAGCCGGCGTTGCGACAGCGTCGGCAGCTGGTCAAGAACCCGGTACGTCTCCAACGCGATGGGCACTTTCATCAGATCGATGGCCGTCACAGGCACGTCGCTATTGATGTTGACCTCATTCGGGGCGGACAGATCCATAATGAAGACGCCGGCCATGCCCCCCGTGTCCTGCTCAAAAGCTTGCAAACGATTGACGAGCAAGCGGGAGAGCAGGTTAATGTTCGGCCGATCGGGGTCTTTCGGCTCGACAATGAGGCGTGCCTCGCGCATATTGTAGCGGTAAAGCGCGGCCTCAACGTCGGCAAAGCTGGCTTCGATATTGGTCGCCAATCCCGGCGTGCCATACTGGAAACTCATGCTGCCGGGCACAGGTTGCGGCGGTTGCGCCGGCAGATCGACCACGCTCTTGATCTCCTCCAGCACGTTGCGCAATGACTCCCGATTGTGGGTCGCCGCCAGGGGAACGGGGTTGACCTCGATCGGCCGCCCCCACAGGAAGCCCCAAAAGCCGGACCAGAAGTCCTGGCGGATGCGTTCTTTATCAGCCTGGGAGAGCATGGTGTCGAAATCGAGCTTGAACTCGGCCTGAGCGGGCAGCAATTCAAAGGAGTTCTCGCCATGAAAGAGCGTCACCGGCGCGTCGATATAAGCGGCCGTCAATGCCGCCGTAGCTTCTTCGGTGGTCATCTGCCCGACATTCACCCCGCCGATGGTGAGACCGGTGGGGAACTCGGTGCGGGTTCCGGCATACTGGTACAGCTTGTAGAGCAAAAACAGCGACACGGCCACCATCAGGGAGACGGTGACCCACTGCCCTATTCCGGGGGTGGTGTTGCGATTCATGCCGGTTGGCGTCCTTCGTCCATTCGGGCGGCCGCGCGCTGAGGAGTCGAGCGAATCACATCCAGCCCGGCGGCGATGGCCTGATGGTTAAACGGCCAGAGCGGTTCCGGCAGTCGATCCAGGGGAAACCAGCGCGCCTCAAGGATCTCGCCGCTGAAATTCATCCGACCGGGCCGGAGCCAGCCCAGATAAGCGATGACAACATGCGACGGCGGCGATATATAACTGGCCAGGAGCGGCGGCCCGAGGTCGACCTGGAGGCCGATCTCCTCGAGCAACTCGCGTTTCAGGCAGTCGCTTGGCGATTCGTTGCGATCCAGCCAGCCGCCGGGTAATCCCCAGGGGTTGGCGGGGCGGAAAACGTGGCGTAACAACAGCACTTCCTCATCCGAATTGAACGTGACCAAACCGGCTCCCAGACGTTGCCGGGGAACGATCAAATTGACCGCCAACGCCAACAAAAAACTGAAGGGGCGGCGCCGCACCAGGCGAGAGAGTCTCACCTTCCAGGCTTCGGGTATTTGCGCGTTCACATTTTGGTCTCAATCCAGCCTTGCCGCCGGTCGGCCGCTGGATCTGTTCATCGACATTTCAATCTCTCAGTATAACAAAAACACCCATCGATTCCATAGGTGGTACTATCCCCGTTATCGGCCTCTCATATGGGTTAAAAGTCCTGATCCGATGAAAACCGGCTGCAACTTTGCACGGCAGGAGGCGTATAGGTGTTCAAAGATTAATCGTGGAGGTATTCGCCATGCAGCAAACAAGACTGATGCGCAGCGAAACAGACAGGATGATCGCCGGTGTATGTGGCGGGCTGGCCGCCTATCTGGGCGTCGATCCGGTTCTGGTGCGGCTGGCATTCGTCATCCTGCTCCTGGCCAGTGGCGTTGGCCTGGGGATCTATGTCGTTCTGTGGTTCGTCATGCCGGCCGAGTCGCAAGTCGATCCGGAGATACGGATCATGAATTCGGACGGGAGCGATGAGCCGTCGGCCTACAAGACGCGATTTGGCCCGTCGGCAACCGTCGGGGTGATCCTGATTTTATTCGGGGCATTCTTCCTGCTGGGACAGATCGGTCACTTGCCCGGCTATATCTGGCCGTTAGCTCTGATCGCCGTGGGGATTTATTATCTCTTCCAGCGCACCCGTTGATCAGGGTGTTTCATCGCCAAAATAAAAGACCGGCGCAAGTCAAGTGGCTTGGCCGGTCTTTTTCTATGTCTCTTCCTTTTCTTGCGGCCGCGGGTTTCGTCGCATTGATCCCGGCAGCGCGCGAACGCGGATACCCGGCCATGTCTTCGTTTCCACGTCCTCCAGTTCGCCGTTCCCGCTCGCCAAACGATTGACCGGTTGATGCAGCGGCAAGGTGACCAGGAATGTCGTTCCTTGCCCGACGACGCTATCGACCTTGATATGGCCGCCGTGGGCTTGGACGACCCACTTGACGATGGCCAGTCCCAGGCCCGACCCGCCTTGCGCCCGGCTCCGGGCCTTGTCCACGCGATAGAAGCGGTCGAAGATATGGGGCAAATCTTCGGGCGGGATGCCGATACCGGTATCGCTGACCGTCAGATAGGACCAGCGCTCATCCTTGGCCAGGCTTAGCCGCACCGTGCCGCCCGCCGGGGAATACTTGATACCGTTATCCACCAGATTCAGGATCAGCTGCTTCAGCCGGTCTTCATCACCCAGGATCATGACCTGATCGACGTCCGTCAACTCCACCGCCACCGAGCTTTCGATCCGGCTAACCTGCCGATAGACCTCGAACAGGACATTATCCAGCTCGACCGGCTCATGGCGCAACGGCAAACCGCCGGTGTCGGCCCGTGCAAGCAGCAACAGATCGCCCAACAAGCGGCTCATGCGCTCCATCTCGTCCTGAATGACCGCCATGGACTCCTCATCGTAGCGACCGAAGCGACTCATGAGGTCCAGATTGCCGCGCACACTGGTCAACGGCGTGCGCAATTCATGGGACACATCGGCCAGAAAGCGCTGCTGGCTGCGAAAGAGCCGGTCGAGCCGTTCGAGCGTCTGGTTGAAGGCCCGAGCCAGATCGCCGATCTCGTCGGTGCGGCTGCTATGGGGCACGCGGCGACTCAGGTCGTCGGCCCGGGTGATCTGGCGCGCCACGGTGGCGATATCCTCCAGCGGCTGGAACAAGGTGGAGGTCAATATGGCCAGAACGATGAGCGATGTGAGGGCCGCCCCCATGCTGATGAGCAACGCCCGGCTGAGCACCCGGTTGAATATCTCGAAGTTATCGAGCAGTCGAGCCACCTGGATATAGCCGATCAGCTCCTGGCGGCCGTCGAACACGGGCACGGTCAGCACCCGCAGCAGCGTATCTTCGTGGGGTACGAGCCGGTAGGTCTCGGTCAGACCCAGACCCTCCGGATCGAGCAGGGAATCAAAACCGGCCAGGTTGCTGGACTGGACGACGCTCTCGCCGTCCTTGTTGATGATGGTCAGGAAGGTTGAGGCGGTTTTCAGCGTAGCCATATTTTCGGGCACGGGCATGCGGATGATGCCGCCGGCCCCCACCTCGATGTTGCCGGTCATCAGCTCGGACGCCAGCGAGTAGAGATCGCCGTCGATCTGGGCCAGCAACTGGTTACGCGGCAATATGTATACGACCAGCGATGACAGGAAGTAGACGAAGCTGAAGATCAGCGCGTAAACCAACAGCAGCCGGTTTTGAATGGACAAGGAGAGGTAATTACTCCTCGCGCAGGACGTATCCGATTCCCCGCACGGTATGAATCAGCCGGGGCACGTCACCCTGCTCGGTCTTCTGGCGCAGATAGCGCACATAGACCTCGATGATGTTGCTCTCGCCTCCGAAATCATAATTCCAGACGTGGTCGAATATGATGTCGCGAGTCAGGACCTGACGCGGGTGGCGCATGAACAACTCCAGCAGCTCGTATTCCTTGGCGGTCAGATCGAATGTGGCTCCACCGCGACGACCCTGCCGCGTGCCGGTGTCCAGTTCCAGATCGGCAAACCGAAATACCTGTGGTTGGGCCGGCTGGGCGCGCCGGAGCAAGGCCCGCACGCGAGCCATCAATTCATCGAAGGCGAACGGCTTGACCAGATAATCATCGGCTCCCGCATCCAGCCCGGCCACGCGATCGTCAATCGCTTCCTTGGCCGTCAACATCAGGATGGGCACATCGCTAACGGCGCGTATCCGTCGGCAAACCTCCAGCCCATCCATTCCCGGCATCATCAAGTCCAGTAAAACCAGATCGGGCGGATTATCCCGCGCGAGTTCCAGGGCGGTGGGGCCATCGGCGGCCGCTTCGACGCGATAACCTTCGAAGCTGAGACCGCGTTGCAAAAATTGTCGGATTCTCTCCTCGTCTTCGACGACCAGAATTGTTGACGACATAAGCTGTACCTCCAGCATTCTCTCATTCATTCTGCATCATTATAATCCATGCATAGCTTCGGCAACAACGGGACGAAGTTTATCAGGGCTTGTCCCATACTCCTATCATTGTTGATACCCTGCGCCTGGGCTACAATCCCCGCCTATTGGCCGCTTGGTCTATCATCAATCGGGAAGCGAGAATGGAAACACTATACCAGTTGAGCATCGCCCTGACGACCTGGCTACAGGCGTCATACCCGCAACTGCATGGCTTCATGTCGGCGGTCTCGGCCATGGGCGAAGAGGAGTTTTTCCTCGTTGTCCTGCCCGCCATCTATTGGTCGATCGACAAACGGCTCGGCCGCCAATTGGGCTATTTCTTTCTACTCTCCGCCCTCATCAATAACATCCTCAAGAATCTCATTCGCCAGCCGCGACCGTTCTGGCTGGAACCGGCTGTCAAGCGCAACGACGTGGAAGGGTACGGCATGCCGAGCGGCCATGTGCAAAACGCTACCGTGGTCTTCATGCTGGTGGCGGCTCATTTTCGGCGCGCGTGGGTCTGGCTTGTCGTTTTGATGTATATCCTGGTGATGGCCATCAGCCGCATCTATCTGGGAGTTCATTTCATCCAGGACACCGTCACCGGCTTTCTGGCCGGCCTTGTCATCCTGGGTCTCTTCGTTGTGTGGCAGATCAAGCTGTTGAGCCGCTTCAACCGGCAGATACTCGGCCGCCGCCTGCTGGTGATCCTGTTTGCCCCCCTGATATTGGCTGTCGTCTACATAAGCGGGCTGCTCATCATCGGCGCGCCAAACATGAATGTGCCCTGGGCGTCTTTTGTGCCCGCGGCCGAGCTTGACGGCTATAAGGTGATCGTCTCCTCGTTGGCCGGGCTGTTCGGCTTCGGCATCGGCATTATTATGGAGAGCAGCCGCATCCGCTTCAGAGCTGACGGGCCGGCCTGGCAACGCGTCGCTCGCTACCTGCTGGGCATTGTCGTGGCTCTCGGCATCTGGGCCGGTTTGCGCGCCGTCTTCCCGACCGAGCCGCTCTGGTTGGCCTTGCCGTTTCGCTTTCTGCGCTATCTGCTGCTCCTGTCCTGGGTGACCTATTTCGCGCCGTGGGTCTTTGTGCGGCTGAGGCTGGCTCAGGTCGATGCTGAATCCGAGATCCAGGTCACATTTCCGTAAAAGTGACCGGTCGCCACCCTTGATCAAGCTTGACGCGAACTGAAACGCGGATCCCGCTCAATCGTCTGCCGCAAGCCGGTGGCCAGATCGATCTGCGGACGGAAATCGAGCAACTTCCCGGCGCGGCTGATATCGGCCGCCAGCCGCGACACGCCGCCCCCCTTTTCCGCGTTCCTGATCACATTCACATGACGGCCGGTGGCCTTTTCGACCTGATCGACAAGCTCGTTAACGGTCGTCTCCTGGCCGCGACCGATGTTGATGATGGCGCCGTCGATGCCTTTGGCGGTGGCCGCCCGCACCATCGCCTCGACAACATCGTCGATGAACAGGTAATCGCGCGTCTGGAGGCCGTTGCCAAATATCATGATGGAGCCGCCGGTTAAGGCTTGCTGCAGGAACCGCGGCACGACCGGCGCATGGGAAGCGGGCAGGCTTTGGCCGGGGCCATAGGCATTGAAAATCCGCAGGGCGACTGTCTCCAGTCCCCAGAGCGTGCCGATGGTGTGGATATATTGCTCGGCCGACCATTTGCTGACGGCATAGGGGCTGTCGGGGTTCGGCACGTCATCCTCTCTCACCGGCTGGCGAGGTTGCGCGCCATAGACCGCGCCCGAGGAAGTCAGGATGACCCGGCCGACGCCGGTATCGCGCATGGCCTCCATCAGGCTGACGGTTCCCCCGACGTTGACGCGCTCGTAATCGCGTGGGTAGAGGATCGATTGGGGCACGGAGACGCGCGCCGCCAGATGATAAACGCAATCGACATCCTGGAGCAACGACCAGAGCAGAGGGATATTATCGACATCGCCTTGGGTGAACGCGACCCGCGGATCAAGGCGCGTGGCGTCGCCATTGCTCAAATCATCCAGCGCATGAACGACATGGCCGCCGGCCGCCAATCGGTTGGCCAGCCCAACCCCCAGAAATCCGGCCCCGCCGGTGACGAGAAAGCGCATAACAGTCAGTGGGCTGCGGCCCACGCTACAGGGTCAGATCAAACGGCTCCGGGTTGCCGGCGAAGATGCGATCCAGGATGGTCGTCTCGCGCCGGTCGACCGTCTCCAGGAACTCGGCCGCGCCCTTCATATGCTTGAACGCGCTAAAGCCTCGCTCCAGAAAAAGTTGCAGGTCGGCCCAGCCTGTCATCATCGCCGGCGCATGGGCCAAACGCAACGTGACGCCGACGAACGGGATGCGGACAAGCCGGTCGATGCCGAGACCGATGCGACCGATCATCCTGATCTGATGCAAGCGGTCGTCGTAATTATCGCACACGCGGTATCCCGCGGCGTACTGCTGGGGCGAAATCGAATCGGTCACGCCGACCTCGTCAATGAGGGCACGGCACAGTTGGTCATCCAGGTCGTTGGTCAGATTGGACAGGGCCACCACATCGGCCAGGATCGACACCGCCTTTTCGGGCAGCACCTTGCTGATGCCCTGATAGAAACGCAACAGGTCGGCGTCGCGCTGGCTAAAATCCCGGGGCGCGTAGACGTCCTGCAGGAAAAAATGGGTTGCCGGACTATAGCGCGGGCTGGCGAGCAAATCGGCATGTGTCGTCGCCAGGCGCTGGGCCTGAAACGATCGCAGGAGCATCAGCTCCCGGGACAGCTCCTGGGCGTCAACGGTGACCCGGTGCCCCGGTCTGGCCTGCGCGAGGCGGGTAAGCAGTCGCGCGGCATCTGAAGACGTGGGTATCTCACTCATGTTGGTCATACCTCAGGTTTGGCGAGCCGCCGGCTCATCGCCGGGTATTCACCCCAAGCCGATCTGATTGTAACAGGATTTACGCTCCCGGTTAAACTTCATGAGTGGACTCTTGGCGAGAGATCATATTTAGGGTATTCTCTAAATAGATTTGTATCTAATTAGAGGCTTATCGAAATGACCCATATCGACAAAGAGAACTTCTCCGAAGAGCAGTTCGACCAACTCCTGCGTTTCTTTCAGGTGTTCAGCAATGAAAGCCGGCTCAAGCTCATCGGTCATTTGGCCAATGGCGAGAAGAGCGTGGGCGAATTGGCCAACCTCCTTGGAATTAAAGAACCTACGGTATCTCATCATTTATCTGAAATGAAAGGCATCGGCCTGGTGGACGTTCGCGCCGAAGGGACGATGCGCATCTACCGGCTGAATGCAAAGGTCCTGGAATCCATGAGCAAGGATATCTTTGCGCAGCCTAACCTGGCCGCTCTGGTGAAACGCAGCGAGATGACCGACGAGGAGCGCATCCTGCGCACCTGGGTGAAGGACGGCCGCATCATCGATATTCCGGCCCAGGAGAAGAAAAAGCAGGTGGTCATCCGCTGGCTGGCCGATCAGATTCCCGCTGATCGGCGCTGGACGGAGCGAGAGTTCAGCGAATGGCTGATGCAGTTTAATGAGGATTACGCGACGCTGCGGCGTTATTTAGTAGACAGTGACTACATGACCCGCGAGAAGGGTATTTATTGGCGGACGTTAAAGGACACGGCAGCATAAGAATCCACCGGCGCGGGCAGGCTTTTTATTCACTCACGCCGATGATTCGATCTGACTGTGCTATAATGTTCTTGCTGAACTACGCCGACCGATGAGGAAGTGCAACAATGATCGAAGCGCCTGCACCACCAAAACCGACATCAGAAATCATGCCCCTGGTGGTCAAATTTCGGCCGCTTTATCCCATGACGCCAGATGATTTCTATGAGTTTTGCGCGCTCAATCCTGATCTGGTCGCCGAGTTAACCGCCGAAGGAGAGATTGTCTTTATGTCGCCATCCGGAGGGGCCACAGGGGCACGTAATGCGAAAGTCATTATCGCTTTAGGGCAATGGGCAAACGAAGACGGACGTGGCGTCGTCTTTGATTCCTCAACCGGTTTTATCTTGGCGAACAAGGCAGTCCGTGCGCCGGACGCGGCATGGGTGCACCGGAGCAGTCTGGCGAAGTTAACGCCGTCCCAGAAAGAACGATTCCTTCCGGTCACGCCTGATCTGGTGATTGAGATTGCCTCTCCGAGCGACCGGCAATCTGAACTCCAGCCCAAGATGGAAGAATATATCGCCAATGGGGTGCAGCTAGGCTGGTTGATCTTGCCGGAGACTCGCAGCGTCATCGTGTACCGACCGGGCAAGAAAGGCGAGTTGCTCAGCAACATCGACTCCATCTCCGGCGACTCCGTCTTGCCGGGTTTCACCCTCGATCTGCGTCCTGTCTGGATGCCGGACTTTTAAAAGAGGGAGCTGCGGATATCAGGGATTTCGTGGATTAAAAAGACTCCGTAGAAATCGCGAACCCGACATGATACAAGTTATATTCGGCCGCCTGTCATAACAATGGCGGCCGTTTTCTTTAGCAGGAGCACCGCTATGTTCGACGTTCTCATCCGTAACGGCCTCATCCATGACGGCAGCGGCAAGCCACCTTATGCGGCCGATCTGGCCATCATCGGAGACACCATCGCCGGGATCGGCCGCATCGACGGCCGCGCACACCTGACGATCGACGCCGATGGGCTGGCCGTGTCATCCGGCTTCATCAATATGATGTGTTGGGCCAACGAGTCGCTCATCCATGACGGCCGCTCGCAATCCGACATCCGTCAGGGGGTGACACTGGAGATACTGGGCGAGGGCTGGTCGATGGGGCCGGTCAACGATGCCTTGAAGACTTACATGAAGGAGCGCCAGGGCGATATCCAATACGATATCGAATGGACGACGCTGCGCGGCTATCTGGCGTATCTCGTCCGGCGTGGCGTGTCGACCAACGTGGCCTCGTTCGTCGGCGCGGGTGGCGTGCGGGCCAACGTGCTGGGCTTCGCCGACCGGCGGCCGACCGCCGATGAGCTGGCGCGGATGCAGACGCTCGTCCGGCAGGCGATGGCCGACGGCGCCGTCGGCCTGTCGGCGGCGCTCATCTATGCCCCCGACAGCTACGCCGACACGGCCGAACTGATCGCCCTGGCCACGGCCGCGGCCGAATACGACGGCCTGTTCGCCGCCCATTTGCGCAGCGAGGGGGAGACGTTCCTGGAGGCGCTGGATGAGTTCCTGACCATCGTGGCCACATCCGGCATCCGCGGCGAAATCTATCATCTGAAGGCGTCGGGCAAGCGTAACTGGCCCAAGCTGGAGAAGGCGATCGCCCGTGTCGAGGAAGCGCGGGCTGCGGGGCTGTCCGTCACGGCCGACATGTACACCTACCACGCCTCGGCCACCGGGCTGGACGCGATGATGCCCGGCTGGGTGCAGGAGGGCGGCCATGACGCCTGGGTGGAGCGGCTGCGCGACCCGGCCGTGCGCGAGCGATTGAAGCGCGAGATCGCCCTGCCCAGCGCCGATTGGGAGAACTCCTACCACGAGGCGGGCGACGCATCGAAAGTGCTGTGCGTCAGCTTCAGGAACGACGCGCTCAAACCGCTGACCGGCAAGTCATTGGGCGAGATCGCCGCCCTGCGGGGGACCGACCCCATCGAGACGGCGATGGATCTGGTCATCGAAGACGACAGTCGCGTCGGCTGCGTCTACTTCACCATGTCGGAAGACAACGTGCGGCGCGAGATCGGCCTGCCGTGGGTCAGCTTCTGCTCCGACTCGGCCTCGCTCGCGCCGGAGGGCGTCTTCCTGCGCTCCAACCCCCACCCCCGCGCCTACGGCAGCTTCGCCCGGCTGCTGGGCAAGTACGTCCGCGACGAAAAGCTGCTCTCGCTGGAGGAGGCGGTGCGGCGGCTGTCGGCGCTCCCGGCCGATAATCTGCGACTCGACCGGCGCGGCCGCCTGCTGCCCGGCCATTTCGCCGACGTGGTCATCTTCGACCCGGAGACGATTCAGGATCACGCCACCTTCGATCGGCCGCATCAGTACGCCACTGGCGTGCGCGATGTACTGGTCAACGGCGTGGTCGTATTGCGCGACGGGGAGCATACGGGAGCCACGCCGGGTCGGATGGTCGATGGGCCGGGAGTGAATGTAGCCGGCAGGTAGTTGGACAATTGGCGAATTGAGGGCTATAATAACTACCAAAATAACCAGTATAGTCACTGTGGGGTAGTTAAGTAGGGAGTCATATGCAGAAGACAGTATCAGCGACCGAGGCCAAGGCCAAATTGAGTGACCTGATGAAGTGGGCTGTGAAGACCGGTGACAGCGTGGTCGTCCAGAGTCGCGGATACCCGCAAGTCGTCATCGTCCCCTTCACGGAGTATCAGGAGCTGAGGCAGGCTAAAGAGGACATCCGTCGCACCCAAGTAATTGCCCAATTACAGGAGATCGCTCGCGAAATGCAGGCGGCAAATCAGGATTTGTCGGCCGAAGAAGCTGATGCGATCGCCGAAGAAATCTCCCGCGCGGCAATCGAGCAACTGGAGGCCAAAGGCAAGATCAGTTTCGAGCGATCGGCAGGGGTATGAGGGCGTTACTCGATACCAACATCTACATCAGCTACTTGCTCACGCCGCAACATACCGGAGCGGTGCAGGCGATTTTCGCGGCGCTAGACCGCAATCAATTCACGTTGCTCCTGCCCGAAGGGGTCGTGGACGAGATCCTGGATGTTATCGCCAATCGCCCCCACCTGATGGGGCGGGTTGGTTCGGACAAGCTCACATCCTTTCTCAACCTGATAAGGAGCGTAGCCGAGGGAATCCCTCGCATTGAGCAGACAATCCCCGCAATTGCCCGCGATGCCAAGGACGATTACCTTCTGGCTTATGCAGCGATTGGCCAGGCCGATTATCTGGTGACGGGAGACAAGGATCTGCTGGTACTGGAGGAGATCGTCGGCGTCAGGATCGTCTCAACCGTAGCCTTTGCCGAACTTCTATCTGCTGCAACGCCTTAGTCATCCAGGCCAAGCTCCCCGCCGGGTCTGAATGCTGTAGCTAAACCATCCTCGGCTCGCATAATCGACCGGGGTTAGCAAAACAGCAGGTCGCTTCGGTTCAAAACAATCCCGTGATACCCTGATAGAGAAACAGCAAGCCAAACACCAGCGACACGACCATGACGATCCGATCGTTGTGGATCTCCAGCCAGC
>CAZZJN010000089.1:0-11784 GCA_964654505.1 uncultured Ardenticatenaceae bacterium
TCACGCCGAGGGCCATCACCAACAGTAACCAAAGCGGACGGGGAGTGTTCATGGCTTCACCGACTCAGGCGGGCGCGCAACAGGCCGGGATTGAAGCGGATAAGGAGGTCGTCGCCTTCCCGCAGGACGGGCGGCCGCGGATCGGCCTCAGGCGACCAGGATTCGGCCGAGCCGAGCCACAGGGTTTCGCCGGCGACATCGAGGCGATAAGGCAGGCGGTAATCGGCCGTGCCGCGCATGAAGTTGAAGGCTTGCCGCGCGGGCCAATCCGTCGACAGCGCGAAGTCGCTCGCGACGGGAAAGCCCTGATAGCTGCCGCCTGGCGGTTGCGGTCGACGGGCAGCGATCCCTCGCGACAGGTCGGCCAGGACGCCGAGCAACAGGTCAAGCCCGGCCAGCATTAGTTGCCGCTTGGCCTCCGGGCCGGAGATGCCGTCGGACAAGGCGACCGCGGCCTGGGCGACGATATCGCCGGTATCCAGGCCGTCGTCCATAGCGTGCACCGTCACCCCCGCCGGCGCGCCGTCGCGCAGCTGCCAAAACAGCGGCTCCGGGCCGCGATAGTCGGGCAGCAACGAGGGATGCAGGTTGAGAAAGCCATGGCGCGGCAGACACAGGACGGCCGCCGGGATGCGCCGGGTGAAGCAAGCCACGCAGGCGACATCGGCCGACAGCGCCGACAGCGCGGCCAGGGTGTCGGGATGCTTGAAATCACGCACGGCCAGCGCCGGCAGCCCGGCCGCCCAGGCGACGCTCAACGTATCGGCCGGTGACGCCCCGGACAGTTGCAGGTCAAGCGACGCTCGCGGCTGGAGACGGGCGAACGGCGACGCGGGATCGGGAGCCAGGTGGGGGATCGAATCGGCAGGCACGACGACGGCGGCGACCTCGACCCCGCTATCGAGCAAACCGGCCAACACGGCGGCCGACACGCCCACGGGTAAGCCGAAGAAGAGGAGCCTCAACATGTCCTGTCGCCCGTCCCTGCCCTCATGATGGCCATTATACCCCAAGCTCGTAAACGGATTGATAAAGAGGCACGCCTCTTCGCGAATCGCCGGATCTGCCTGAGAATCGGCGCGTCGTTTTGCGATTAAGCCCCGAACGTCTTATCATTATCCACAGGTTTTAGGATGGTGATACAGAATGACGAGAGAAACAAAAACGATCACGGTGGTGCAATGCGCCAAAATGGAATTTGAGTTGCCGGCGCTTGATCGGCCGCCATTTCCCGGCCCGTTGGGGCAACGCATCTACAACGAGATATCCAAGTTCGCCTATAGCCAGTGGCAGACCCAGGCCCGGCTGATCATCAATCATTACGGGCTGAACATGGCCGACCCGCGGGCGCAGGAATTCCTCTTCGAGCAGATGGAAGCCTTTTTGTTCAACGAGGGAGCCTCGGCCGTCGTAGCCGGAGCGCCCGTATCCGGCGGCAAGGGCGGCCCGGCGCGAAAATGAGCGCGGTCGATCCGGCGGCCGCGACGGCCGATATCCTGCTCCTGGCCTGCTATGAGATGGGCCACCAGCCGCTGAGCCTCGCCTGGCCCGCGGCCGCCTTGCGCGAGGCGGGCTTCGCCGTACGGCCGGTCGACCTGTCGGTGGACACGCTGCCCAAAGAGGCCGTGGCCCGGGCGCGTTTCATCGGCATCGCCGCGCCCATGCACACCGCCCTGCGGCTGGGCGTGCGCGCCGCCGAGGATGTTCGCGCGCTCAACCCGACGGCCCACATCTGCTTCTACGGCCTGTATGCCTGGCTCAACGCCGATTACCTGCTGGGGACGACGGCCGATTCGGTCATCGCCGGAGAGTACGAAGAGCCGCTGGTGGATTTGGTGAAAGCCCTCGGAGACGGGAGATTTACCGGACTCTCCGACACCGACATTCCGGCTATCCCCGGCGTGTCGACGCGAACCCGTCGCGCTTCGCCCCACCTGACGCGCGTCGCCCTCTCCCTGCCCGACCGTGCGGGATTGCCAGGCCTGAACCACTACGCGCGCTACCTGGAAAACGAACACTACAGCCTGTCGGGTTACGTGGAGACCAGCCGCGGTTGCCTGCATGAATGCCGGCATTGTCCGGTCGTGCCGGTCTATGGCGGCCGATTCTTCATCATGCCCTTCGAGACGGTGATGGCCGACATTCGCCAGCAGGTCGCGGCCGGGGCGGAGCACATCACCTTCGGCGATCCCGACTTTCTCAACGGGCCGGGGCATGCCTTGAAGGTGGCCCGTGCGCTGCACGCCGAGTTCCCGCGGCTGACCTTCGACTTCACGACCAAGGTCGAACACATCATCGAACGGGAAGCCATCATCCCCGAGTTGCGCGCGTCGGGTGCGAGCTTCGTCGTGTCGGCCTTCGAGAGCGTGTCCGATCCAATATTGAACCGACTCAACAAGGGCCACACCCGCGCCGACATGGAGCGCGCGCTGGACATTCTGGAGGCGGCTCGCCTGCCCGTCCAACCGACCTGGTTGCCGTTCACGCCCTGGACGAGTCTCGACGATTACATCGACATGCTGGCCTGGATTCGCGAGCGGGGCATGATCCCCAACGTGCCCATCGTGCAGCTGTCGATTCGGCTGCTGGTTCCGCCCAACAGCGCCCTGCTCGAAGGCGACTCAGGCCGGTGGTTCGGCGAACTCGACGCGGCCAACTTCTCTCACGCCTGGCGACACCCCGACCCGCGCATGGACGAGCTGCAAGCGCGCGTGACCGTCATCGCCGAAAGTGCGGCCGCGGGCGATCAGGCGGCAGCGTTTGCCGCCGTGGAGCGACTGGCCTACGGCATGGCCAATCGAACTGTGCCAAATCCGCGACTGGTCGGTCCTCGGGCGCGCCGCCTCCGGCCCACCCCGCCCCGGCTGACCGAAGACTGGTTCTGTTGAGCGGAACCCACGGTCGATCAGTTTGATCGACTAACGTCTGAATAGCAAACCGAGGCCCCGGCCCGGAACCTGGAGCGATCGATGAAACAGATTACGCTGCGTCTCATGCTGTTCCTGTCCGTCACGGCGGCCCTTCTGGTCATGGCCCACGCCTCTTCCACCACGCGAGCATCGGACAACTGGATGGCCAAAGTCGACGCGGCGTTGCTGGCGGAGACGCGCGACAATGGCCCGGCCGAGTTTCTGGTCGTGCTCACCGAGCGAGCCGATCCGAGCCACGCCAACCGGTTGAGCGACAAGACCGAACGCGGCCGCTACGTCTACAACACCCTGACGGAGTTGGCCACTCGCACCCAAGCCCCCTTGCGGGCCGTCCTCGACCAACGCGGGGCCACCTATCGCCCCTATTGGGTCAACAATATGATCTGGGTTCGCGGAGACCGGGACATCCTCCAGACGATGGCGTCCCGCAGCGACGTACACCACATCTATGCGAATACATGGCGGCGGATGGATTTGCCGCAACCGGTGGTCGACAACTCTGCCCCGCGCCAGACCGGCATCGAATGGAATATCGACATCGTCCGCGCACCGATGGTCTGGAATCAGGGTTTCACCGGTCAGGGCGCCGTCATTGGGGGGCAGGATACGGGCTATGACTGGCGACATCCGGCTCTCATCAACCAGTATCGCGGCTGGGACGGCACGACGGCCGACCATGATTACAACTGGCACGACGCCATTCACGATGACCTGTCCGGCAACGGGTCGAACCATTGCGGCCTCGATGTCGCGCAACCCTGTGACGACCACGGCCATGGCACGCATACGATGGGGACGATGGTCGGCAAGGAACCCGATCTGGAAATCGGCATGGCCCCCGGCGCCCGGTGGATTGGCTGTCGCAACATGGAAGACGGCGTCGGATCGCCCGTGACCTACGCCGAGTGTTACGAATGGTTCATCGCCCCCTACCCCACCGGCGGCGATTCGTTCACCGACGGCGACCCGGCCAAGGCGCCGCATGTGATCAACAACTCGTGGTCTTGCGGGCCGGATGAAGGATGCACCACTTCGGGAGTCCTGCAGTCTGTGGTCGCGGCCGTGCGCGCTGCCGGTATCATGACCGTCCATTCGGCCGGCAACAGCGGAAGCAGATGCGCCTCTGTCGATGTGCCGGCCGCCATCTACTCCGCTTCATTCACCGTCGGAGCGACAGAGAATGACAACTCACGCGCTTCATTCAGCAGTCGAGGGCCTGTCACGGCCGACGGCAGCGGCCGCACAAAGCCCGATATCATGGCTCCCGGCGTCGGCATTCACTCCAGCGTTCCTAAATCCATCATTCCCTCCGGATATTCATACCTCAGCGGTACCAGCATGGCCGCACCCCATGTCGCGGGGCTGGTGGCGTTGTTAATCTCGGCTGATCCCGATCTGGCGGGACGGGTGAACGACCTGGAGACGATCATCAAGCAAACGGCTCTCAGGCTCACCGTCGAGGGTCCATCGTTTTGCGGGGCGGATGACGCCACCAGCATCCCTAATAATGACTACGGCTGGGGCCGGATCGATTCACTGACCGCCTGGGAGATGGTCGCTTCAGGGATCATCCCCAGGCAGTCCTTCATGCCGGCGCTCGTCCCCTGACAAACGGGATGGGACATCCGGCCCGGGCCTCTTTACGCGCCCATCAAACCCGATACAATTAGCCTCATTCATCGGCAGGAGGTCTTGTCATGCATTGTTTAATCATCGCGGGTGGGGAAGTCGGTCCGGATAGCCCTCTCTACGCCTACTCCCACGGCAAACCCAAGGCGCTCATCGACATGGGCGGCCGCACGATGCTGGAGCGGGTCATCGGCGCGCTACAGTCGTCGACCTACGTCGAAGATGTCCTCGTGGTCGGCATTGACGAGCAAGTGATCGTGGAAAATGGCCTAAGTTTCCAGCGACCGGTGACCTTTCTGCCCGATCAGGGCGGCATGGTCTCCAATATGCTGACGGGGTGCGCCTGGTTCCTGGAGAATCGGCCGGGGACGGAGATCATTCTGGGATGCTCGGGTGACATACCCACCATCACCGGTCAGGTTGTCGATACGTTCATCGAGGCGTGCCGGCCGTGGGACAAGGGCATCTACTATAATTTCGTCCAGCGCAGTCGAATGGAAACCCGGTTCCCGCACTCCAGACGAACCTACTCCCGGCTGGGCGATATCGAGGCGGCCGGCGGGGATATGGTCGTGGCGCGGCCGGATGTGGCCTTGCGCAATCGGGAGTTGCTGGAGGGAGTGACCGGCGCGCGCAAACAGCCGTGGCGCGTCGCCAGCGTCGTCGGATTGCGCATGATGATCAAGTTTTTGCTTCATCGGGTGACGATCTCCGACGTTGAGGCTACGGCATCGCGAATCCTGAAAGCGCCGGCAAAGATCATCCTCGATGGACCGCCGGAATTGGCCATGGACGCCGACAAACCGTTTCAAATCGACATGCTGCGGGCGGAGTTCTCCCACAGCGGCTAGAGATATGACCAATAAATATATCGCCATTGAAGGCGTGATCGGTGTGGGCAAGACGACCCTCGCCCGCCTGCTCCAGCCTCGATTCGACGCCACCAACTTGCTGGAAGTCTTCGAGGACAACCCCTTTCTCTCCAATTTCTATCAGGATCGGGAGCGCTACGGCTTCCAGACGCAGATATTCTTCCTGCTCAGCCGGTATCATCAACAATACCAGGCCATCCCGGCGGCCATCAGGCGGGGCAACCTGATCTCCGACTACACCTTTTCCAAGGACGAGTTGTTCGCCTGGCTCAACCTGAAGGATGACGAACTGGCCATGTACGGCCGCGTCCATGCCGCCTTGGGCGAGAAGATACCTCGGCCCGATCTGATCGTCTACCTGCGAGCCGACCACGACGTGCTGATGCGACGGATCGCTTTGCGCGATCGGCCCTACGAGCGCGACATGGATCCGGAATATATTCGTCAGGTCGCGTCGGCCTATGACGCCTGGCTCTCACGCCTGTCCGATATCCCGGTGTTGACGATCCATACCGACGACCTTGACTTTCTGTCACGGCCGGCCGATCTGGATCAGATCACGCGGTCGATCGTCGAGTCTCTGGAGACGGCCGCGCCACGGTCGGCAGCGACGCTGGACCCGCAACTGCAAAGCCTGCAGCAGGGCCGCCTCGCCGCCTTCCAGCAGTTCCATCGCGAGCTGGACATCGCCAAGGGGTTTGATGGCGACCTGTTCTTCAACTATCTGTTCCTGGTCGAGGAGATGGGCGAGCTGGCGACGGACCTGGTCAAAATCTGGTCCGAGAGCAAGCGGCAGCTGGTCAACGGCCGCGGCCCGTCCGATTCGCTGGAAGAAGCCATCCGCCAAAACCGTCCTGCCCTGCGCGGGGAGTTGGCCGATTTGCTGGCCTTCATCCTCAAACTGGCCAACTACACCGGTATCGATCTGGAGCAGGCCTATCTGGAGAAAATGCGCCTCAACATCGGCCGCACCTGGCCGGCCGAACGCGGGGCCGCCGAACCGGTCGAGGCTCATGAAGGTTAACGACTTCGATTACGACCTGCCGGAGCGGCTCATCGCCCAACGGCCGGTGGAGCCACGCGACGCGAGCCGACTGTTGATCCTCGATCCGGCCACGGGCGAGATCGCCCATCGCACCTTTCATGACCTGCCCGATTATCTGCGGCCGGGGGACGTCCTCGTGGCCAACGACACCCGCGTGATGCCGGCCCGTATCTTCGGGCAAAAGGCGACCGGCGGCCGAATCGAGATTCTGCTATTGGAGCGGAATGGAGATGGCGACTGGCGCGCGCTGATCGGCGGCCGCAAGGTCGGCACGGGGCTGATCATCCACCTGCTCGACCATGCCGGGGCGCAGACATCGATCACGGCCGAAGTGACCGACGTCGGCGCGGAAGCTCTGCGGGTGTTGCGATTCAGCGAGCCGGTCGAAGCATGGATCGAATCATTGGGTTACCCGCCACTGCCGCCCTACATCCATGAGACGCTCGACGATCCCGAACGCTATCAGACCATCTACGCCCGCAAGACCGGTTCGGCCGCCGCGCCGACGGCCGGGCTGCACTTCACCCCCGATCTGCTGTTTCGGCTGCGCGACATGGGCGTGCTGTTCGAGACAGTGACCCTCAACGTCGGCCTTGATACCTTCAAACCGGTGACTGCCGATGAGGTGGCCGAGCACGCCATCCATAGCGAGTGGGCCCAGGTGACGCCGGAAGCGGCGCGACGGATCAATGAGGCGTTCCTGGGCGGGGGTCGCATCGTGGCCGTGGGGACGACAACCGCCCGCGTGCTGGAGACGGCCGCCCTGCGCTCGGTGGGGATCACCGGCAGCCTCAAGACCATCAGCGCGCGCGACGCAGCCGGAGAAACGACCAAACTATGCCCCTGGAAGCCGGTGGCCGCCTTCGAGGGCTCGACTGATCTGTTCATCTATCCCGGCTACCGTTTTCGGGCGGTAGACATGCTCATCACCAATTTTCACCTGCCTCGCTCCAGCCTGCTGATGATGGTCTCCGCCCTTGCCGGGAGAGAGACCATTCTGAACGCCTACCATGCGGCCGTGAGTGATAACTATCGCTTCTTCTCCTTCGGCGATGCGATGCTCATTCTGGAACATCAATGAGGCGGGCGAGTCAGTGAGGGTGTGTTAATCCAAAACTAACGCGGCCGATGTATGATGCTATTTGTTGGGTTGCCCCAACCTGTATCAATTTGTACAATCGAAGATTGGCGTGCGCGACGTTTCACGCCAGAGGTTTTTGGAAATGCCGTTATACACGTATCGATGTAAGGATCACGACCACGAGTTTCAGGTTCGCCAGCGCATGACGGACGATCCGATCACGGAATGCCCCGTCTGTGGCGGGCCGGTACGGCGCGTCGTCAGCACCGTCGGGGTTGTGTTCAAAGGCAGCGGGTTTTATGTGACTGACAACCGCTCGAGCAACGTGAACGGCCGGGGCAGCTCTTCATCGAAGAGCAAGGAAAGCAAGGAAAGCAAAGAAACGGCCGGAAGCGCCGAATCGTCGTCTTCCAGCGCCCCCGCGAGCAGCTCCGACGCATCGAGCAGCTAAATCTGGAAACCCCTCGTAGCCGGAATCACCTTCTGGCTGAAATCTTCTACAAAGCCCTGCAACTTCCCGGTCAGGTCATGCCACTCAGTGGTTCGCATGATCTCCAGCATCTTCTCGGTCGATTCGCTGATTCCCTCGGCCATCTTCTGTTCACAATCCCCATAGGCAGTGTACCAAACCTGAATATCACTGATGCCCAGTTTATTCATGGCCGGTATGAGTTCGTGAACCAGAAACTCGAAATACTCCGACTCCAACTCGGGGCGAACATTCCAACGCATGATCACCTTGGCAGACATAGCCTACTCCACACCGGCGAGCGCCGGTCGGTTCACTCTTTCGATGACAGAATAACGACCTCAGTCCCTTCGGGGAGGCCCTCCACGCTGGTGGCCTTGAAGCTGGTTTCTTCCTTGACGTCGGTCACTCCCATTTCCTTGAGAAACTTGTCGAGCGGGTCAAGTTTGGTCTTCAGCCCCGGCAGGTGATAGTGCATGGGAATGACGATGTTCGGCTCGATCATTGAAACCAGTTCGGCCGCCCGCGCCGCGTTGAGGCTCGATCCGCCGCCGACGGGTACGAGTAACACGTTAACCAGTTCCAGGTCTTCGATCTGCTTCTGGGAGGGCACATCGCCGATGTCGCCAAGATGCGCGACGGTTAGCCCGTCATAATCAAACACGTAGATGACGTTGTTGAACTTCCTGTCCCGGCTGGGCGTGGCGATGCCGGTGATGAAAACACTGCCGATCTCATATTCGCCGGGGCCATTCAGGACATGCTCCACACCGGATACGGCCGGGCTATAATTATGGCCGGGCGCATCGTGACTGATGGTTACGACATCACCCTTGAGTTTCAGTTCCGCGAGACCCAGGCCTGTCGTGTAAGGGTCTGTGACAATCGTGGCGTGCTTGCGTTCCGTGATGCGGAAACAACTCATGCCATACCAATGAATTTCCATTGATGAGACGCTCCTGTTGCCGGACGGTGTTTCCGCCCGCAAACGGTGTATTATATCCCATGGAACACATGGTTCAAAGTTCGGAAATGTCGAACGATTGCCGAAACCGGCATCAAAGGAAAAGCCTCACGTCACATTCAAACCGAGGACAACACGGAGGACAAGCCTGTGACAGATATTCTCCCGCCCGTCATCGTATCACCCACAGCTCCCACGAGCGACACGGCTGATTCCGCCGGTTTCGCCGCCGACGTCGATCTCGACCGTGTCCCCGCCGGGGCTACCTTTCGCGCCACATGGACCTTTCGCAACAGCGGCCCGACGACCTGGGATCGACGCTACCGCCTGGTCTACGCCACAGAAGGACATCCGCAGACGGCCGGTTTCCCTCTCTCAGCGATGGGCGCGGCCTCGGCGACGATCGACGAACTGGGCGCGCCGGAGTTCGTGCGGCCGGGCGAATCGGTTTCCCTGACGCTGACCTTCACCGCCCCTGAATCAGCCGGCACGCAGGCCACCAGCTGGCAACTTGCCGCGCCGGACGGCAGTCGTTTCGGGCCGGTTCGTTGGCTGCGCGCCGTCGTCGTGGCCCGGCCCGGCAGCCTGAGCTATGACGTGCTGAGTTTTCGGAATACCGCCGGCGATTTCAACCAACTCCAGCCCGGCCGGCAATTCAGCGGTATCTGGACGATTCGCAATACCGGCCGACGAGTATGGAGCGGCGACTTCCGCGTGGCCTACGTGGATGCCCCGGTGGCCGACACCAGCGCCACGCCGCGCGATCCGATGGGATCCCAACCCGTCTACACCCTCCCCCAGGTCTCCGGCCGGGACAGCGTCGCTCCCGGCGAGACGGTTGAGATCAAGTTCGATCTGGTCGCTCCCCTGCCGACAGGGGCCTATGCGTTTCACTGGCAACTGGAGAGCGTCGACGGCGAACCATTTGGCGGAATCCGCTGGCTGCGGATCGGCGTCACCGGCTCCACCCCCGACGGCGATAGCGGAAACCAAAAACCGGCCGGCACTCCCGCGGTGGAGTTCGGCATGAACATCAATCCCGAAGCGCATAGCCTGGACGTGGGTATGCTGGCGGGGCTGACGTGGATACGCTGGGTGTACTGGGCCTCGCGACTGAAGCTAAGCCCGGAGGAAGCCTACCAGCGCAAGTATCGCAGCCTCATCCAAACCTTTGCCGCCGCCGGCATTCGCTCGCTCATCATCCTCCATCAGGACACCGAGTGGGGTAATGCGCCCTGGGATAATGGCGGCTGGGCAGAGTACGCCGAGACTTTTGCCCGGGCTTGCGGCCGAGTGGCGGCCGTCTGCTCCGAGTTCGGCGATAAGGTGGCCTACCAGATCTTCAATGAACAGGATAGCGGCCCGGACAATCATTCAGCCATCGGCATCGCCGCGGAGAACTACGCCATCGTCCTGGACCGGGCGCAGGCGGCCATACGGCGGGCGCATCCGGGGGCGACGGTCGTCATCGGCGGCCTGAACACCGGCCCGGACAATGCCGTCCGCTACGTTCGTGACGTTCAGGCCGCGCTGGACGGCCGCTTGCCGGTCGATGCGTTGGCGATCCATCCCTACGGCCGTTATGTCAAGAAGGTATTGTTCAACTACGGATCGATCGGCAAACTTTCGGATTCGCTCAACAAGCTCCGCCGGGCCTTCCCCGACCTGCCATTGTGGATCACCGAAATAGGCGTGGCCAGCGACTCGCCGATCGGGCCGGAACATTATGCCGACATCGGCGTTTACATCCGCGAGGTCGTGGACGAGGTGGCCGACCATTTCGCAGAAGCCGTGCCGGTGCTCATCTGGTTCGGCTGGACAGACCTGATGCGCAACGCAGGCATCCTGACCGCCGACGGGCGGCCGAAACCCCACGTCTTCGACGCCTTCGTCCATATGCGCGAGCGCAGCAAGATCCCATTGGAGGGGCTGGAGAGCCTGATCGCCGGGTTGGAGTCCCTCGACCTGTCACGGGCCGAGTTCATCTCTTTCGGTACAACACTGGACAACCATAACGCCGTCCCCGCCGGAACGACCTTCACCAATACCTGGCGCTTTCGCAACACGGGAACGACGACCTGGGGCGAGGGATACCGATTGGTCTACGTGCCGGACGGAACCAACAGCGATCCGTTCGGGGCAGCCACCGAATATGAACTCGCGGCCGTGGCCACGCCCACGCCCATCCCGCCCAATAGCGAGACCGAGATCGTGCTGGCCATGACCGCGCCGGCTCAATTCGGCCGGGTCTATCGTAGCCGCTGGCAGATCAGAGACCCGGAAGGGAACGCCTTCGGCCATCTGTTCGCCGAGATAACCGTGACCGCCGCGCCCACATCGGGCACAGGCGCGCGCGCGGCGGGGATGACATTCGTGCGCGACCAGACGGTCCCCGACGGGACGATCTTCGTGGCCGGAACGGATTTCCACAAGCAATGGCTGGTGCGCAATACCGGCGCGCGGCATTGGGGCAGCGGCTTCCGGCTGGTGTTCATCCAGGGTGACGTGCAGATGGCGCGAGGCGCGACGGCCCATATGGTACCGGATGCTCGCCCCGGCGATGAGGTCATCCTGTCGATCCCGATGACCGCGCCGCCGACCCGCGACGGCCGCAAGACCGGATTCAGCAGTCTGTGGCGCTTGCAGGACGATCATGGCTCATTCTTCGGCGACCCTGTGTGGGCCAAAATCTTCACCACCGGCAGCATACCAATCGTCGACGGCCAGCCGCCGGCGGGCCAGGGATCGGCGCTGGGACGACTGCTTAATGATCCGACAGCGTGGTACTCGCAAC
>CAZZJN010000090.1:0-11704 GCA_964654505.1 uncultured Ardenticatenaceae bacterium
CTATTTTTTGGCCAACGGCAGCGATGACCAGCGCGTCGCCTTCGATCGCTTCTGCCAGAACACAGCCTATTGGCTGGACGATTACGCCCTGTTCATGGCCCTGAAACAGCACCACGGCGAGGATGAGGGCGGCGTCTGGAACACCTGGCCCAAGCCAATCGCCAAGCGCCAGGTGCGGGCAATGAAGCAATGGTCCAAAGACCTGGCCGATGAGATCGCCTCGCACAAGTTCCAGCAATTTCTGTTCTACAAGCAATGGCTGGAGTTGAAGGGCTATGCCAACCGGCAGGGGGTCAAGATCGTCGGCGACCTGCCCATCTTCGTCGCCTATGACAGCGCGGACGTTTGGGCGCATCCCGAACTATTTCATCTGAATAAAGACGGGTCGCCGGCGGTAGTCGCCGGAGTTCCGCCGGACTATTTCAGCGAAACCGGCCAGCGCTGGGGCAATCCGCTCTACAACTGGGACAAGATCGCCGCCAACAACTATAGCTGGTGGATACAACGCCTCCATATGAATCTGGTGCAGGCCGACATCGTGCGCATCGACCACTTCCGCGGCTTTGAAGCCTATTGGGAGATTCCCGCGACCGAGCCGACGGCGGTCATCGGCCGATGGGTCAAAGGCCCCGATGCCGATTTCTTCGATGCCATCCGGGCCAAACTGGGCGATCTGCCGATCATTGCCGAGGACCTGGGCGTCATCACCCCGGAGGTCGAGGCATTGCGCGATCGCTTCGGGTTCCCCGGCATGCGCATCCTGCAATTCGCCTTTGGCGGCGAGCGCAACAGCAGCTTCCTGCCCTATAACTATGTCCGGAACACGGTCGTCTATACCGGTACGCACGACAACGAGACAACGCTGGGCTGGTATCTCAACGCGACCGAGGACGAGCGCGACCACGTGCGGCGCTACGCTGTGTCGTCGGGGCGCGATATCGTCTGGGACCTGATCCGGCTGGCCTACGCCTCAGTAGCTGATATGGCTATCATCCCGATGCAAGACCTGTTCGTTCTGGGCAACGAGGCGCGCATGAACTACCCCGGCAAGGAGGGTGGCTGGTGGCGTTGGCGATTTACCCGAGAGATGTTCACTGCTCGCGCCTCGGGTATTGCCATAGGGCTGGCCGAACTGGCCCAAACCTATGGTCGCGCGACCGAAGAGACCGTTACCCCGACTGCCGATCCGGCGCGAACTTAGGCTCGGCCAGGCGCTCTAAGGTATCGAGATTGCCGATATTTCCTGTACATCCGACCAACATTAAATATCGATTGCTGTTATTAGCATATTGTTTGGGAGTAGGTTAAATTTACCAACGAAATGAATGACCTTCGTTCGTTTTCTCTATTAAGCTGTCGCCATAGCCATTCAATATTAACCAACCTCATCGCTTTCATCAGGGGAAAATAGTTTGCTACAGAAAGGAGCAATGAAATGAGACGACGCAGTAACATTCGCTCGACCCGTCGCACCGTCCGCCGCATGCACCGGCGGCGCGTGCGCATGCGCCGGCGGCGTATTCTATTGACCGGCGGTCTCGTGGCCATCGCCGTGGCCGGAACCGCCAATGCCGTCAAGATGAGCCAGCGCGATGCCCAGCGCATCGAGGCCCACACCGGTAAAAAGCCGGAAGACCTGACCGAAGAACAACTGGAAGCGGCGATCAATGATCTGGACATCGAAACCCAGGAGTTGACCGACGCCGACGTGGTCGCCATCGAATCGGCCGAAGCCGAACCGGCCGCTGGAGCTACACCAGCCGCGTCCGCACCAGCACCTGCCGCACCGGCCGCACCTGCACCGGCCGCGCCCGCCGCGCCGGCGCAAGCGGACTACATCGCCGAACTCAAAAAGTTGGCCGAGCTGAAGGATATGGGCATCCTCACCGAGGAAGAGTTCGAGGCCAAGAAGAGACAACTGCTCGGCCTGTAGAATCGACGGCGACTTCGCATTTATTGGGGGAGGGTTATTCAGGAAAAAGGAATAAACAGAATGAGTGACTTAAGCAGTGCAGCGCGCCGATATTCACGCGAGCAGGCGGTGCGCTTCCGCCATGAGCTTCACGAGATGCTGCGCATTCCCAGCCTCAGCGGTGATCCCGCCCACGCCGGGGACATCCGCCGCATGGCGGAGTGGCTGGCCAACCACATGCGCGAACTGGGGCTGGACAATGTCGCCGTCATGCCCACGGCGGGACACCCCGTCGTCTATGGCGAATGGCTGGGCGCGGGGGTCGATCAGCCTACGATGCTTGTCTATGGCCATTACGACGTCGTGCCCGCCCTCATGGAAGATGGCTGGCACACCGATCCGTTCGAGCCGGTGGAGAAGGACGGCAAGATCTACGCCCGCGGCGCGACCGACGACAAGGGACAGCTGTTCATCCACGTCAAGGCGCTTGAGTCTTACCTGAAAACGGCCGGCCGCGCGCCGATCAACGTCAAATTCTTGCTTGAAGGCGAAGAGGAAGTCTCGTCGCCCAACCTGGTCCCATTCATCAAGGAAAACCTGGATCTGTTGAGCGCCGATCTGTGCGTCATCAGCGACTCATCCATGCGCAGCATCGACGAGCCGGCCATCCTCCACAGCCTGCGCGGCATGACCTACGTCGAGATGGATGTCCACGGCCCGACCGACGACCTCCATAGCGGCCTGTGGGGCGGCGCGGCCCACAACCCCGCCCTGGCGTTGGTCGAGATTCTGGGCAAACTCTACAATCCTGACAACACCATCGCCGTGCCCGGTTTCTACGATGACGTCGTGCCGTTGACGACTGAAGAGCGGGCGATGATCGCCAAGACCGACCTCACCGAAGAGCAATACAAGGCCTCCACCGGCGTACCGGCCATCTGGGGCGACGCCAAATACAACATCCGCGAGCGCATCGCCGCCCGCCCCACGCTTGACATCAACGGCATGTGGAGCGGCTGGACCGGCCCCGGCCCCAAGACGATCATTCCGTCCAAGGCATCGGCCAAGTTCAGTTCCCGCCTGGTGGGCAATCAGGACCCGGACAAGATCTTCGAACTGATCAAGAGCTACATCGAGTCCATCACGCCGCCGACGGTAACGGTCGACGTCCGCCTGCTGACAACCGGCAAGGCCGCCCTCTTCCCGTTCGACACGCCCGAAATGAAGGCCGCTTCGCACGCCTACGAAGAGGGCTGGGGGGCCACGCCGATCTTCACGCGTGGCGGCGGCAGCATCCCGGTCGTAGCCGAGATCGCCGACCTCATGGGTATCCCGGTGGTGATGATGGGTTACGGCCTGGACGACGACGGCCTGCATTCGCCCAACGAGCGGTTCAGCATCGAGATGTTCCATCGCGGCATCGAGACGGCCATCGTCTACCTGGAAGAGTTGGCTCGACCGGGCAACTAACCTCGGAACAAGCGAACATATCCGTCTCTAACTCATTGAGAAGGAGCAATCATGAAAATAACCGTTAAATCGGGTGATGTTTTCAGCCACGAATCCGACCTGGGCGTCCTCGCGACTTTCGAAGATGTCGCCCTGCCGGACAAAATAGCAGGTCTGCTGGAGCCAAACGACTACCACGGCCGAACCGGTCAATCGGTATTGCTTTATCCTCGTGGCGCGGTCGCTCCGCGCCGTCTGCTGCTGCTCGGTCTGGGCAAGCGCGAGAGCGTGACTGCCGAAAGTGTGCGTCGGGCCGCTGCCGAGGTCGTGCGCCGGGCGCGCGAGCTTCAGGTGGCTTCGTTCAACATCGGGTCCGCCGGGAACCTGCCGATCGATGCCGAATCAGCCGGTCAGGCGCTGGCTGAGGGCTTGTCCCTCGGGGCCTATAGCTACTGGAAGTACCGCACCGGCCTGACGGCCGAGCAGACCTTCACCGTCGAGAGCGCAACCGTCTATGTCGAGGACGACAAAGCGACGGGAGTCGCCGCCGGCGTGGCCACCGGCCTGGCCATCGCCCGCGGCGTGACGTTCGCCCGCGACCTGGTCAACAGCCCCGGTTATCACATGACCCCGGCCAGGATGGGCGAAGAAGCCCTGGACCTCGGGGAGCGGCTCGGCCTGAAGGTCACGGTGCTGGATAAAGCGCAATTAATCGAAGGCGGCTTCGGCGGCATCGTGGCCGTCGGCCAGGGTTCGGCCAACGATCCCCGCTTCATCATCATGGAACATGGCCAGGCGGCCGAAGGCACACCGACTATCTGCCTCGTCGGCAAGGGATTGACCTTCGATTCCGGCGGCCTGTCGATCAAACCGGCCGAGGCGATGGACACCATGAAGTCCGACATGGGCGGTTCGGCGGCCGTATTCGGCGCGATGCAGATCGCCGCCGAACTAAATCTGCCGCTCCACGTCGTCGGCCTGGTATCCTCAGCCGAGAATATGCCCAGCGGCACAGCCTACCGCCCCGGTGATGTAGTGACCACCCTGAGCGGCAAGACGATCGAGGTGCTCAACACCGACGCCGAAGGGCGCATCATCCTGTCCGACGCGCTATACTACGCCCAACGCTACAACCCCGACGCGATCATCGAGCTTTCGACGTTGACCGGAGCCATCATCATCGCCCTTGGGCCGCATGCCATCGGCATGATGGGCACCGACCAGGCTCTGGCCGACAAGGTTAGCAGCGCGGGCGACGCGAGCGGCGAGCGCGTGTGGCAGTTGCCGATGTGGCCGGAATATCACGAGATGATCAAGAGCGAGATCGCCGACGTCAAGAACATCGGCGGCCGGGCCGCCGGATCCATCACCGCCGGGGCCTTCCTGGCGGCATTCACGGGCGACTATCCGTTCGTCCATCTCGACATCGCCGGCACAGCCTGGAATGACCGCCCCGCCAAGGCCTATGACTCCCATGGCGGGACCGGTGTGGGTGTGCGTCTGTTGACCGAGTATCTGCGGGATTACACCCGCTAGAACTATGAGCATATCCATGCCCAACCGGCGGCAGGGATAAACCGGGCAGGCGTGGATCGCTCATTTTATCAATTGAATATTGTTTATTACTGAGGAATCAAAAGGAGAGAACCATGGCCAAAGCTGCCGCAAAACAGCCGAAGAAGTCCGGCGGTTGGTTGGGAGCCGTCGAGCGTATCGGCAACAAGGTGCCCCATCCGGTGTTGATGTTTCTGTATCTGATTATCGGCGTCATCGTCCTGTCAGCCATCCTGAGCTGGATGGGAGTCAGCGTCACCGAGGAGATCGCTGTACCCATTCGCGAGGACGGCATAGAGGTCGATTTTTATGCCGACACAACTGAACCGCTCGAGTCGTACCCTGAAGATCCGTGGGACATCGATTTCGAGATCCAGGAGCGAACCATCCCTATTCGCAGCCTGCTGACCGTCGACGGCATCCGCTTCATCTTCACCTCATTCGTGCCGAACTTCGCCGGATTCAGTGTCGTGGCCGTCGTCTTCATCGCCATGATGGGCGCGGGCGTGGCCGAAGAATCGGGCCTGATGACGGCCCTTATCCATAAACTGGTCGAAGTCTCGCCGCGCTGGGCGCTATCATTCATTATCATCTTCGTCGGCGTCCTGTCGAGCGTGGCCACAGACGCGGGGTATCTGATCCTCATACCATTAGGCGCGGCCGCCTTCCTAAGCGTGAAGCGACACCCATTGGCCGGTGTCGCCGCGGCTTATGGCGGCGTCAGCGCCATCTTCGCCATCAATATCCTCATCACTCCCCTCGACGCAATGCTGACCGAGATCACCAACGAAGCTATCGCCCTGGCGGGCGGCGAGCCGATCACTATCGTCTCCAACTTCTACTTCCAGGTCGTCCTGTCGATCCTGCTGAGCATCGTGGCCGCGGTCATCACCGACCGGATCGTTGAACCGCGACTGGGGGCCTACAAGCCCGCCCCCGGCAGCGATATTGGCGGGCCGGAAAAACTGGACAAGGAAGCCCAGAGTCGGGGCATGAAATGGGCGGGCATCGGAGCGCTGGCCGTCGTCCTCCTCGTCACCCTGCTGACGATCTTCCCCGGCGCGCCCCTGCGTCATCCGGAGACGGGCGGCATCATCGGCGCGACGCCGTTCATGGACAGCTTGCTGTTCATCATCACCCTCATCTTCCTGATGGCCGGCATCGGCTACGGCTACGGCGCCAAAACCTTCAGCGGCAGTAACGATGTCATCAAGGCCATCACCAAGACCTTCGCCGGTTTGGCCGGTCTGGTCTTCATGCTGTTGATGATCGCCCAGTTCATCGCCTACTTCAACTACAGCAACATGCCCAACGTCATCGCCGTGACCCTGGCCGGCTGGCTGGAACAGGCCAACATCAGCGCCGTGCCGCTACTGGTCGGCTTCATCATCGTGATCATGCTGCTGGACATCATCATCCCCGGCTCGATGCCCAAATGGGCTATCTTCGCTCCCATCTTTGTCCCGCTGTTCATGCGACTGGGGACTGCCCCGCAGACGGTGCTGGCCGCCTACCGCATTGGCGACTCGCCCATGAATGTCATTACGCCGCTGATGGTCTATCTGCCGTTCATCATCACCGTCATGCAGCGTTACCAAAAGGATACAGGTATCGGAACAGTCATCGCCCTGATGCTGCCCTACACCCTGATCATCGCCGTGGCGTGGATCATCCTGTTCATCCTGTGGTACGTCATCGGCATTCCGCTCGGCCCGGGCTACCCGGTCGGCGTCTGATAACTGTTATTTTGTAGAGACGGGTCGGCGACCCGTCTCTACTACCAAGACGAGGTTATTATGACCATGAACTTCGACCGCGAAGTCGAGGAACGTCTGCTGCGCTACGTGAAGATCGACACCACAGCCGACGAATCCTCGCCCACTTCGCCCAGCACCGAGCTGCAATACGACTTGCTGAACCTGCTCGTGGAAGAACTGAAGGAGATCGGCGCGCAAGATGTACGCCTGACCGACTATGGCGCGGTGCTGGCCACCATCCCGGCCACCATCGACCGCGACGCGCCGGTCATCGCCCTGCTGGCTCACGTGGACACCAGCCCGGCTTATAACGGCACGGGCGTCAAACCACTCGTCCATCGCAACTACCAGGGTGGCGACATCCCCCTGCCCGACGATCCGGAGCAGGTAATCACCTACGAGAATTCGCCCTATCTGAAGGAACGCATTGGCGACGACATCGTGACCGCCAGCGGCACGACGCTGCTCGGCGCGGACGACAAGGCGGGCGTGGCCATCGTCATGGCTGCCGCTCGCCATCTGCTAAACAATCCCGATATTCCCCACGGCACAGTCCGCATCGGCTTCACCCCCGACGAGGAGATCGGCCGCGGCGTCCATGCCGAGCTGCCGGCCGATTTGGGCGCGGCTGTCGGTTACACGCTTGACGGAGCGCACCGCGGCGAACTGGTCTACGAGACTTTCTCGGCCGACCGCGCCGTGGTCAAAGTCCAGGGCGTACCGATCCACCCCGGTTGGGCCAAGGACAAGCTTGTCAACGCGCTGCACCTGGCGGCCAAGATCGTCGACACCATGCCCCAGGTGACATTGACGCCGGAGACCACCGAAGGGCGACAGGGATTTATCCATCTCTACGCCATGAAAGGCACGGCGGCGGCGGCCGAACTCCATTTCATCATGCGTGATTTCGAGATGGATGAACTGGAGCGGCAAGGAGAGCTGATCAAGCAGGTCTGCGCCACGATCCAGGCCACCGAACCCCGCGCCCACATCACTTGCGAGGTTCTGCCGCAATATCGCAACATGCGCTACTGGCTGGAGAACGACATGCGCCCCATCGACATGGCCGTCGAGGCCTATCGCCGGGCGAACATCGAGCACTTCTTCCTGCCCATTCGCGGCGGCACCGACGGCTCGCGCCTGACCGAGAAAGGCGTGCCGACGCCCAATCTCTTCACCGGCATGCAAAATATCCACGGCCCGCTGGAATGGGTCAGCGTGCAGGATATGGCCCACGCTACGGAAATGTGCATCAAGCTGGCTGAGTGCTGGGGCGAGTAACCGGCAACAACCAATAGAGTCGGGTGGCGCAGATTGCGACCGCCCGGCTCTTCATCATTCCACAACAGGATAATCATCCATGAGCGAAAAAGCGGCTCACAAACCATCTGACGCAACACCCTACGTAACCTGGCTCTACATGGGCATCATCGTTCTGGCCCAGATGCAGATGGCCTTCAATGTCAACGCCATACCGGTCTCAATCGGGCCAATTGTCGAGGAGTTGAACATCCCCTCCACCGGAGTCGGGACGGCCCTGGTAGTCTATTCCCTCTTCGTGGCCGCGTTTGTCATGCTTGGCGCCAAGCTGGGCAAGATGTTCGGCGAGCGACTGGTGTTCCAGGTGACCGTCCTTCTCCATGGCGCATCGATGGCGCTGATGGCGATTAGTCGGGACGCCACCACCATGAACGCTGCGCAAGCGCTGGCCGGTATAGCCGCCGCGGCGCTGGTGCCGACGCTGGTTGTGTTGATCGCCACCAACTATAACGGAGATCAGAAGGCACAGGCGCTGGGTATTCTGGCGGCCACCCCCGCCCTTTCCGGCGCGCTGGCTTTCTTCGTCGCCGGCTTCCTGGGCACCTATCTCAGTTGGCGCTACTCATTCGCCATGCTGACCTTCATCTCCATTATCGTCTTCCTGCTCAGTTTCCGGTTAAAGCCCGTCCCCCGGCAGAGCGGAGTCAAGATCGACGGCATCGGCGTGATATTGTCGGCCATCGCTGTGATCCTCATCAGCTTTGGCTTCAACAATCTCAACTCGTGGGGCATCGTTCTGGCTACCACAAACGCTCCGTTCAATCTGGTGGGGCTTTCACCGGCTCTGTTGTTCCTGGTCGGCGGGCTGATGTTGTTCCAGGCGTTCTTTGCGTGGTCCCACCAGCGCGCGGAACTGGGCCGAGAGCCGCTGCTCTCGCTGGAAGTCATTGACTCCCCCAAGGAGCGGGCGACGATCGTTTCCCTGCTCATCATCGGCGCACTTGGCCCGGCGGTAAACTTCCTCATCCCGCTCTTTATCCAGATCGTCCAGGGCCGGACGACGATGCAAACGGCGATCGCCGTCGTCCCCTATACCTTGGCCATCGCTACCTCGGCAATATTCATCGTTCGCTTCTACGATCGATTCACGCCGCGCCGCATCGCCGTTGTCGCCTTTACGTTGGTTGCTGTAGGCCTGGCCTTGCTCTCCTTCGTCGTCGGCAACAATTGGGGCACGGCGATGGTCATCTTCGGGCTGGTCATGGTTGGCCTCGGCGAAGGTTCGTTGCTGACCTTGCTCTTCAATGTGATGGTCACTTCGGCCCCCAAGTCATTGGCCGGGGACGTCGGCGCCCTGCGCGGTGTGGCCAATAACCTCTCAACAGCGTTGGGAACCGCGTTCGCCGGCGTAGTCGCCGTCAGCCTGCTGAGCATGTTCGTGATGAGCAGCATCGACCAATCATCCCTCCCGCGCAATCTGGTGCGCCAGGTCAACCTGGATGCCGTCAACTTCGTCTCCAATGACCATCTGGACGAGGTTATGGCCCAGACGACAGCCACCCCCGAGCAAGCCGCCCAGGCCGTGCAGATCAATGAAACGGCCCGGCTACGAGCGCTCCGTGCGTCGTTCCTGATACTGAGTGCGCTGGCGTTGCTGGCGATCTTCCCGGCCATGGGTCTGCCGGACTATTCGTTTGGCGACGAACCGCCCGAGGAGCCGGCGCCAAAGCCCAAACGGCGGTCTCGAAAGAAACCCGCATAAGATCAACCGGGTTTATACACAGAGGATATACGACACGGGAGCCGTCCAACCGGCTCCCGTTTGCTATTGCGGCTCCGGCGCGGAGGCGAAGACATTCATGCCAAGATGATCCGACAGGAATCTCGCCACCAATTGGCCCTTTACACTGTTGCCGGCCGAGTCCAGCGGCGGGGCAAAAACCCCCAAGCCACCTTTGCCCGGCGAGACGGTGATAATCCCCCCGCTGACACCACTCTTGCCCGGCAGTCCGACATCGAATTCCCAATCGCCGGTGGTCTCATACATGCCGGCCGTGGTCATCACGGCCAACACGCGGCGACAATGAGCCGCATCGAGCACCTGCTCGCCCGTCACAGGATTGATGCCACCGTTGGCCAGCGTAGTCGCCATGACCGCCAGGTCCCTGGCAGTGACGTTGAGAGAGCACTGCCGGGTATAGATATCCGCCGCCTGAACCGGGTCGAAGTAGAGCCGGCCATATTCATACATTATCCGCGCGATGGCTCGATTGCGATGATTGCTGATCGAGGCCGACGTATAAACCTCGTCGTTGATGCTCAGCGTTCGGCCGGCAAACCGGGACAACCCATCCTGGATGAAGCGCCACTTGGCTTCGGCCGTCTCGCCGGGAACCAGCGTGACGGCGGCGATAGCCCCGGAATTGACCATCGGATTCGTCAGCCGGTTGGGTTGCAGCTCGATCGCCATGACCGAGTTGAACGGCAATCCTGTAGCATTGACGCCCAGCTTGGCCCGGGCTTCAGTCGCGCCGATGGCTTCGCAAACCAGACCGAACGTGAACGGCTTGGACACGCTCATGATGCTGAACTCATGATCGACATCACCGGCCGACGTCACTTCACCATGGGTATTGACCAGGCAAATGCCGAAGAGGTCGCGCGATACACGAGCCAGCGCAGGATAATGGGATGCATTTTGGCCTTCGTCGTTATCTTTATAGAGCGCGTAAGCCTCATCCACAACCGTCTGAACGGCCGTGGTCGGCGGCAAATGACCGGTCGATATATATTTTTTCTTTTTCACTCGCGGGTTAACTGTCTTTTTCAAATTACGGCCCTCCCTCGAAGATAATTTCCTGCAAATCCTGACCCGATGACTGATTATATTCAACCTTGTCTGGAAATGCGGCTATTCCTGCAAAACCGCAAGCCTCCGGGACAGACAAAAAAAGAGGCGACATTGCTATCCGGCCGCTTGCGCCTTCTGTTTCCGTTGGGTACCGTACTGATATAATCAACTAACCCGTGTCGATAATCGGCCCGGTCAACCCAACTATCGTGAATGAATGCCTCGCGAAATAATCATGGGCGCCAGACGAGTTAACCGCACGCGACATCGCCCCAAGCCGGACAAGCCGCAGGAGGGCTTTCTGGCTCATCTGCTCGATCCCATTGACCGGCTGGCCGAGACCATCTACAGCATCCTGGTCCTTCTGACCTTCACCCTGGCGTTCAGGCTATTCCACCTCGCGCCCGGCGAGATCGTCTCATCCGAGTACATCAACGAACTGCTGATCGGCGCGTCACTGGCCATCCTGGCCTGGGGCATCATCGACGGCATCGTCTATGTGCTGACCGAGGTGTTCGAGCGTGGCGAAAAGCACCGCATACTTCTATATATTGAATCGGCCGATTCTCCGGACGAAGCGGTAGAAGCCATCGCGGATGAACTCGATTTCATCCTGGAACCCATCACCAGTGAGGATCAGAGGCAGTCTCTCTACGAGGAGATCCTGGAACATCTGCACGACAGCGACCCGCAACCTGTTCGCCTGAAACGCGAAGACCTGACCGGCGGGTTGGCTTCGGTGCTGGTTGCCGTTCTGGCCGTTCTGCCGTCCCTCGCCCCGTTCATCCTGCTCCGCAACGATCACAACCTGGCGATTCGGGTCTCCAATGTGATCTCCTTCGCCGTACTGTTTTATTCCGGCTATGAGTGGGGCAAGTATACGGGCACAAATCCAGTTAAAACCGGGATTTTGATGGTCTC
>CAZZJN010000091.1:0-11368 GCA_964654505.1 uncultured Ardenticatenaceae bacterium
AATAGAGAGAGGCTGTCCGATGACAAATCGGGCAGCCTCTCTTCCTTTATTATCTATAGTGGATGGGCAGACGGCAGATTACTGCGGCGGGATGTTGACCACCACGTCGGTCGTCGGCGCGCCCTGGGTCACGACGGGCACGCCCACGGCCGAGGCATAGAGCACCTGCTCGCCCAGCAGCACGCGCGCGCCCACGACATAGGCCCGCGCCGGGTCGATGGTCACCGCCGCCAGGGAAATCTCGAACGGGATCGGGAACTGGCCGCCTTCCAGCGCCTTGGAGATCGTCAGGATGGGATCGCCGGTCGTGCCCGCCTCGCGGAAGTCCACATAGAGCACCGCGGCCGGGTCGAGGGGTGTCGGCGCGTCGGTCGTGACCACGCCGGTGATCGCGCCGGACGGAGCGGCCGGCGGTTGCGGCGCGGTGGCGACCTGCGCGGTCAGCGACAGGCTGACCTCAGTGACCGGCGCGCCCTGGGTCAACACCGGCGTGCCCATGCCGTCGGAGGCGAAGGTCAGCACGTTGCTGTCGATGATGCGCGCGTCAAAGATGTAGGCTCGATTGGGGTCGATGGTCGCCGGGTCGTAGCCGAGTTCAAAGCTGACCGGCAGCGAAAGCCCGGCCAGCGGGATGTAGCCGAAAGCGGTTGCCGAGGCGCCGGCCACCATCGGCTCGCGAATCTCCACATTAAGATAGGCGGGCGAATCGGCGGCCCAGGTCATCGGGGTGTCGCTCGTCACCGTGTAGCGCAAAACGCCGCCGGCCGGGTCGGGCACCAGGGCCACGGGCACGGCGATCTCCGAGGCCGGCGCGCCCTGGGTCAGCACCGGCCGCGTGGCCAGCGTCTTGTAGAGCAGCCGGTTGCCGGCGATGACCCGCGCGTCGACCACATAGACGCGGTCAGGGGCGATAGTCGCCGGGTCATAGGGCAGCTCAAACGACACGGGGAAGGTCAGACCGGCCAGCGGCAGTTCGATGAAGGCCGTGGCCGGAGCGTCAGCCAACATCGGCTCGCGCAACGTCACCTGCAAGACGGCCGTCGGGTCGAGCGTCTCGGGCGGCCGCGGCGTCGTCACCGTGCCGCGAATGACCCCGCCCGCCGGCTGGGCCGCCATCTGGCTGACCAGAATCTCGACGTTGCTCGTCGGCGCGCCATTGGTCAACACCGGCACGCCCGTCTGCGAGCCGAAGGTCGTCTGCCCGCCCTGGCTGATTCGCGCGCTCAGCAGGTACGTCCCGGCCGGGTCGATGGCCGTCGCGTCATAGGGCAGCTCGAAGGGAATGGGCACCTGACGGCCGTCGGCATTGAAGGTCTGCGTGGCGATCACTGCCACCATGCCGGTGGAGGCGTTTTGCAAGTCGACGGTGATGGACGCATCGGGGGCCAGGGCGATCCGCTCCAGATAGGTCACTGTGCCGGTCAATCGGCCGCCGGCCGAACCGGTCATGACCGGCCCCAGCAGCAGCTCCAGCCCCTCCGTCGGCGCGCCATTGGTGATGACCGGCGTGCCGCTCTGGGAGACATAGACCGCCTGGCCGTTCACCAGAATCCGCCCCGCCACCATGTAGGTCTGGGCCGGGTCAATTTGGGCCGGGTCGAAGGGGATCTCGAACGGGATCGGCACCTGCCGCCCCGAGGCGTAAGTACCTGCGGTGGCCAGCACAATGTCGGGGTTGCCGGGCGATGTTTGCAGCAGATCGACCTCGATCGTGGCGTTCGGGTCCAGCGGCGCCGGGGACAGGTAGAGCACATTGCCCTTGACCAGGCCACCGCCTGCCGGGGCATCGTTCGACTGGCCCGCCTGGTTGCAAGCCGCCAGGGCGAGCGCCAAAATGAGGCCGACGGCCGCCAGTGACCCTATCTTTCGTGGATGATTATTCATTGGGAGTACTCCTCGCATTTTTGACATTCGAGTCGAAAATCGTTGAGTGAATAATAGAGATCGTTAACAATCGATGCAACTCTCTTCATGATTGGCCTATTCTTTTTTACAATGTGTGGCGGAATCGGCCGCTTGCGGAGCCGGAGGCGCGAATTCGACGCCCCGCGCCACGCCGTCGGCCGAAACGAGGTGTTTCATGCTCGAAAAAAGACGACTCAACCAGCCGATCAACGAGTTTTACACGCTGGGCGAAGAGATCGCCCACAGCGTCACCCACGGCCTGGGCGCGATTCTCAGCGTGGTGGCGCTGATCGTGTTGATCATCCTGGCCGTGGCCCACGGCACCAAGTGGCATATCTTCAGCTACGCCGTCTATGGCGGCAGCCTGCTGGCCCTCTATCTGGCCTCCACGCTCTACCATAGTGTCCAGAAGCCCCGCTTGCGGCCGATCCTGCGCAAGGTAGATCACAGCTGCATCTATCTGCTGATCGCCGGCACCTACACCCCGTTCGTGCTGATCAGCATGCGCAGCTCGCTGGGGCTGACCGTGCTGACGATCATCTGGGCCATGGCCGTCTTCGGCATCGTCTACAAGATCTTCTTCATCAATCGCCTGGCCGTGCTGACCACACTGGCCTATGTGGCCATGGGCTGGATGAGCATGTTCATCTGGCGCGAGATGGTGGCCAATATTCCCCCGGCCGGGCTGACCTTCCTGATGATCGGCGGGGTTCTCTACACGCTGGGCGTGGTGTTCTACGCCATGACCAAAATCCGCTACACCCACGCTATCTGGCATCTGTTTATACTGGCCGCCAGCGCCTGTCATTTCGTGGCGGTGCTGTTTTTGCTCAATCCGGTGAGTTGAGCGACGGGGCGGGCCAGGCGCCTGGCGAGGCCAGGGCGGCGTCGAGCAGCTCCGCGTTGCGCCGTTTGCCATCGGCGCGCAGGCTCCGGGCCGCGGCGGTGAAGAACTTGTGCTCGCGCAGGAACTTGACTTGCTCGCGCAGCCAGTGTTCCCGCCGGATGGGCTGCCCCGCGTAGTGCCGAACTTCGGCCAGCAGTTCGTCGTTGCGCCTCAGGAAATCCCCCCGACCCAGCAGGTCCAAATCGGCGTCGCACATCAGCTCCTGGAGGAGACTCCGGGGAGCTTGCGGCATCTTCGTGGCGGCGATGATGTCGCAGATGGTGTCGATCTGCTGCGGCGAGTAACCGAATTGGGGCAACACGGCGCGCGCCAGGCTCATGCTGTGCCTCTCGTGGTTGTGGTAGGCGATGAGGAAGCCACTGTCGTGGAACAAGGCGGCTGTGTTGAGCAGCAACTGATCTTGCTCGCTGAGGTTGGCGGCCTTGCCCAGCCGGTCGGCCGCGGGCAGTACGTCTTCGGTGGTGTGCCGCAGAGAGTGATAGGTCAGCCAGGGTGACAGCTCACGCGCCATGCGTTCGGTGATGTAGCGTCGGGCCTCAATGAAATTCGGTTCCATGCGTGTGTGCCCCAATTTATCTGTGGGATTTTACCTATTTATATTTGGATTGCACAACTAAAAATCTCGCCGATAATTGGCAAAACCCGTTTGGCCGAATCGACCGAGAGTGGAACCATGCGCTATCTTGAAAAACTCCATGCCGCCCAGCAAGCCAACAACTCCTGGCTATGCATCGGGCTGGACCCGCAACCCGAGCTGATGCCGCTCGACGCCCTGAAATGGGATGAGCCGGTGCTGCCCTTCAACCGGCGCATCATCGACGCCACGGCCGATCTGGTGTGCGCCTACAAGCCCAACCTGGGCTTCTACATGCAGTGGGGCGCGGCCGGGGTCATCGCCCTGGAGCGCACCATCGCCGCCATTCCGGCCCATATCCCCGTCATCCTCGACGCCAAGATCGGCGACATCAGCCACACCCAAGCCGCCTGGGGCCGGGGGCTGTTCGATGAGTGGGGCGTCGACGCCATCACCGTCAACCCCTACGTGGGGGGCGACGCCGTGCGGCCGCTGCTGGCCGGGCAGCCCGAGAAGGCAGTCTACGTGCTGGCCCGCACCTCCAACCCCGGCGCGCGCCAGTTCCAGGGCGACCTGAACACCGGGCGCGGTCTGTCGGCCGAGGTGTTGCGCGCCGGCAGCGACTGGACGACGGCCGACGGCGGTCATGTGGGCTTCGTCATCGGGGCCACCTACCCCACCGAGCTGGCCATTGCCCGCGAGCTGGCCCCCCGCGCGAGCTTCCTGATCCCCGGCATCGGGGCGCAAGGCGGCAGTCTGGCCGCGGCCGTCGCTCATGGGTCAGACCGCGTGGCCGGGCCGGTCATCAACTCCGGCCGGAGCATCCTGTTCGCCTCCTCGGGCGCGGACTTCGCCGAGGCCGCCCGCGCCGCGGCCCTGCTGCTGCGCGACGAGATCAACGTCCTCCGAAGGGGATGAGCAAATTGCCTGTTGCGATTTTTTTATGCCGATTTCCGTATAGAATATCAGGATTAATAACCTGTGGTTGATGAGGTCTCGTGATGTTTTTCGATCCCAATTACTTTTTCTATGTATTCATCCCCACGATGCTGTTGTCGCTGGGTGTGCAGATCTATCTGAAGCGGGCCTACGCCAAGTGGAGCAAGGTGGCCAACAGTAGCCGGCAGACCGGCATGCAGGTCAGCCAGACGCTGTTCGGCCGCACCGAGCTGATGGACATCCCCGTCGAGGTCGTACCGGGGCAGTTGAGCGATCATTTTGACCCGCGAGCCAACGTCGTGCGCCTGTCGCAGGGCACAGCCACTCAGCCCAGCGTGGCCGCCATGGCCATCGCCGCCCACGAGCTGGGTCATGTGCAGCAATATCAGACCGGCTCGGCCCTGATCAAGGCCCGCAACTTCCTCGTGCCGGCGGTGCAGATCAGCCCGATGATCTCCTACGGGGCCATCATGGCCGGGTTGTTCCTGCAGATGAACGGCTTGTTCTGGGTCGGCATCGCCTTTTTCGGGGTGATGGTCTTCTTCACCATCCTGACGCTGCCGGTGGAGTTCGACGCCAGCCGTCGGGCGATGGCGCTGCTGAACGAGTCGGGATTGATGCAATCGAAAGAAGACCGGCAGGGGGCCAAGACGGTGCTGCGCGCGGCCGCCCTGACCTATGTGGCCGCAGCCATCTCCTCCGTGCTGCAGCTGCTCTATTACATCAGCATCGCCAATCGCCGCCGCTAGAACAAAGAACCGGCAACGTTCCGGCCGTCATCGGCGCGGCCCGTCCCCGGTTACGGTCCGGTCACCTGTCCATGTTGGTCAACGGCGAATCGTGGCTATCTCCAGCCACGATTCGCCGTTTTATGTTTGCGGACGGCCGGCCGATTAGGGCTGGTCGCCCGTGATCATCGGCAGGTAGAGCATCACTCCGCCCGCATTGATGGGCGTGCAGACGCTGGCCGCCGGGCCGGAGGTCGTGCCCTCCGGGCATTGCTGTTGCGCCGTGGCGCCGGAGCCGGGCACGAAGTAGCCGGGGTCGGCCGCCAGACAGCTGCTCTGGCCACCCTTCGGCTGATAATAGCCGGGGGAGCAGGCGGTCTGCGCCGCCGCGCCGTTGGCAGCCACGTAATGGCCGGGATCGGCCGGAGTGCAGGCCGCGCCGTTATCGTAGGTCCCGGCCAGACACAGCGTGTTGGTGAAGGTGCAGGCATTGCTGACCGCCTCGTTGAGCGTCAGCGTCACCGAGGCTGTTCCCGACTCGCCGCCGGGGGCGCAGGCCACCGCCGCCACCCAGCCCGGCCGGTCGGTCTCGGTGATGGTCACCTTGTCGCCGATGGTGCGGGCGAACAGTTTCTGGCCGCCCGCTGCCGGGAGGGTAAAGCTGCCCAGCGTGCCGCTGAAAGCCCAATTGTCGCCCGGCGCGTCGCCGACGATGACTTTCTTCACCATCACCTCCGCCCAGGGAACGTATCCGCCGAATGGGCCGGGCTGGTCTTCGGCCCGTCCGGCCGAGTTGTCGCCCCAGCAGTCGGCCGCGCCGGTCGCCGTGAGGACGCAACTGTGGGCGAGGCTGGCGCTGACCTGCGTGTAATCGCCGGTCTGGTCGACTCCCTGACCGAATTGGTTGTTGCCCCAGCAATCGATCCCGGTCCCCGTTACGCCACAGGTATGGTATGTGCCGGCGCCGATCCATGAGTAAGGGCCGTTCTGGTCGGCCGCCTGGCCATGGCCGTTCTGGCCCCAGCAATCCGCCCGCCCATTGAGGGTCAGGGCGCAGGTGTGGGTCCAGCCGGCGCTGACCTCGGTATAGGGGCCGGGCATGTCGGCCGACTGGCCGGCGGCATTGTCACCCCAGCAATCGACCGCGCCGACGGGGGTCAGGGCGCAGGTGTGGGTCCAGCCGGCGTCGATCCGGACGTAGGGGCCGGACTGGTCGGTCGCCTGCCCGACGTCATTCTTGCCCCAGCAGTCGGCCGAGCCGTCGGGTCGCAGGGCGCAGGTCTGATCGGAACCGGCGCTGACCTCGGTATAGGGACCGGGCATGTCGGACGCCTGGCCGTCGTCGTTTTTGCCCCAGCAGTCGGCCGCGCCGGTCGTCGTCAGGGCGCAGGTGTGGAAGCGCCCGACGCTGACCTGGGTATAGGGGCCGGGCATGTCGGACGCCTGGCCGTAGCTGCCGCCGCCCCAGCAATCGACCGCGCCGCGCGGAGTCAGGGCGCAACTGTGGTGCTCCCCTGTGCCGATAAACTCCGGCGCCCGCGACACATAGAGGCCATAGGGGCCGGGCATATCCTCCGCCTGCCCGTTGGCGTTGCCGCCCCAGCAATCGACCGCGCCGTTAGGCTGCAGGGCGCAGGTGTGGGTGTTTTCGGTGGTCACCTGGACGTAGGGGCCGGGCCTATCGGTTGATGAACCGGTGGCGTTATCGCCCCAGCAGTCGACCGCGCCGGTCGGCGTGAGGGCGCAGGTGTTGGGCCAGCCCGCGACGATCTGGATGTAGGGGCCGGGCTGGTCCTCGGCCCGCCCGGCGGTATTGCTGCCCCAGCATTCGGCCGCGCCGGTGGGCGTCAGGGCGCAGGTGTGGGAGCGCCCGGCGCTGATGCGCGTATAGGGACCGGGCTGGTCGTCCGCGCGGCCGTCGGCGGGGTTGCCCCAGCATTCGGCCGCGCCGGTGGGCGTCAGGGCGCAGGTGTGGCTGCCCCCGGCGCTGATCTCGGTGTAGGGGCCGGGCTTGTCGGCCGCCTGTTCAAAGTCATTCCGGCCCCAGCAGTCCACCGATCCGTCCTGCTTCAGGGCGCAGGTATGGTCGCTGCCGGCGCTGATCCGGCTGTAGGGGCCGGGTTGGTTGGCCGCCTGGCCGTAATTGTTGCGTCCCCAGCAATCGACCCCGCCATCCGGCCGCAAGGCGCAGGTGTGGCGGTAGCCGGTGGTGACCTCGATATAGGGGCCGGCTTGGTCAACCGCCTGGCCTTCGTCATCGTTACCCCAGCAATCGACCGATCCGTCCGGCTTCAGGGCGCAGGTGTGACGCTCGCCCGCGGCAACGATCTCCGGCAGGGTCGACGGCAGGTAGTTGGCCAGGGGGCTATTGTTGGTCGCGGCCGCCGGTTTGGCGGCCAGGACCAGCGGCAAGAGCGCCATGAACATGAGCAGCAGCAGCCGGCTCGCGGCCGGATGCGGCCGCCATTTTCGATCCAAATACTCCAAAATGTGTCTCCTTTCACAAACCAGGATGTGGCCGGAAGGTTGCCAATCAAGGGCAAGCCGCCCTTGTCGTTTGTTCCCGCCAATGCAACGGGGGGAAGTCTAGCAAGTTATGATCAGCAAGTCTATCGCAGAGACGATATAAAACGATCGGCACCCTGGTTATTAAGCCACATCAGACCGGGCAGAAACAACCGGTAGCTGAGAGCTGTCCCCGACTCCAGGTAGGCGCCGGGACCGCCGCCGCCGGCCGGTCGCGTCAGCCCGGCGCGGTCGTCGGCCACGTGGTTGGCCGGATCGCCCGGCGGGACGGCCGGGGTGAACGCGTCCCAGGCCGGGAAATCGGGCAGGGGATAGGTGACGATCCCCGCCAGGCTGCCCGGAGCAGGCCGGAAGTCGCCGCCGTCGGGATCGATCAGTTCGGGTTGCGTTTGGTTGATGTGGTTGTCGGCCCTTAGCTGAGTCTCGTTGCAGGTGGGGTTGGCCGGGCGGCAGCCTTCACTGTCGTACTCGATGCCCAGCGGCAGGTCGGCCGGACCGTTCCAGATGAGATTGCCGCGAATCTGCAGATTGTCGTCGGTGCGGCTGGGGTTGGGGATGCCCGTGCCCGCCCCCGGCTCGCGCGGGCCGTAGATGGCGAAATGCTCCCACTCGCTCTGGAAGCCGGGCGGGTTGTAGAGCAGATTGTTGTAGACATAGATGTTGCGGTTGGGGATGGGTTCCTGGGGACCGACGGTCACCGGCCCCCAGCCGCCCAGCGCGCGATTGGCGGCGCAGCGACCCGTGTCGCCGTCGCAGCCCCGCAGCCCAAAGACGAACTCCATCCCGTGGCTGCGACTGCCCACCCGGTAGAGGGTGTTATGGGCCAGCAGGATGTCATAGCCGCCGTTGACGCCGAAGCCCGCGCCGGTGGTATCGTGGATCACATTATTGAAGAACCTGATGGCGTAGGCCTCGTAGTGGAGCCAGGGCGAGACCATGAACTCGAAGCCGGTGCCTTGCCCGGCCACGAAGCCGCCCGTGCCGCATTGGTCGATCTCGTTGCCGGCCACGGTGAAGTAGGCCGAGCCGCCCTTTAGATAGATACACCAGTCGTCGGCGTCGTGGATGCGATTGTTGAGGATGTGGCCATATTGCACGGCCACAAAGTCGATGGCGTTTTCCTCGCTGCCGCCGATGTCGCTGTCCTCGATGTAGACGTATTGCGACTGGTTCATCTTGATCGTCTCGTGGGCCTGCCGGTCGGGACTCCAAAAGGCGCTCTCCCGGATGAGCAGATGGTCGCATTGCTCGCAATGGAAGACGTCGCCGTCATTCTCCAGCCGCAGCCCCAGCAGATAGAGATAATCCACGTCGTAGACGTTCATGGCGTTGCCCAGCAACCGGGTGGTGCCCGGCCCGTCGGCCGCGGTCAGGATGATGGGGAACTCCCGCGTCCCGTGGCGGTCTTCCCAATAATTCGGGAAGGTGCCGGCCGGATAGTCGCCGGGCACCAGCAGGATGCGATAGCCGGTGGATTGCAACGTTTGGCCGCCGGGGATGCGGTTCCAGGCTTCGCTGATGGTCGCCAGGGCCTGGTCGCGCGTGGCCCCGCTGCGGCCGTCGTCGCCCTGCAGCGGATCGACCCACATGTCGGCCAGCACGGGCGAGCCGATGGGGTAGGCGTCCCCGGAGGCTATGCCGGCGGCCGCCGACGACGGGACTGGCGTGGACCCCAGGACTGGCGTGGACCCCAGGACTGGCGTGGACCCCAGGACTGGGTTGGACTCCAGGACTGGGGTAGCCGACGCTTCCGGCACGGCCCGCATGCAGCCGATCAATCCCAGCCAGAGAACAAAGACGGGCCATTTGGCCCTGAAAATGAACGTGAGCGACGCGTCGATTGTGATCATTCGGCGCATCATACGGCGCGCCGGCCGGGTCGTCAAGGATTGGCCGGCCGACCAATTTTGACGAATTTCCATTTTGGGGGTTGACAATGATGACGCAATGCGTTATATTATGAACATACATGACGCGATGCGTCAGAGAACAAAATCAAGACCGGCCGCTGAGATGCCGGATACATCAAGAGGTATAGTGAGATGGCAGAGAAAATTGAAGTTGTGAATGAGAAGAACATCACCGAGAAGGTGACCGGTTACGGTAACAAGCTGGTTGAGTTGGGTCGCGACGGCCTGTACATGGGTCTGGGCATCGTTTGCGTCATCCAGGACAACGTCGAAGAGCTGATCAAGAAGGGCAAGGATTACCAACACGATCTGGTCGAGCGCGGCGAGAAGCTGGCCGACGAGAATCGCGGCAAGGTGACTGAGCTGGTCGAGAAGCCGCAGACGGTGGCCAAAGACACCTACAAGAAGGCGACCGACGCGTTCGACAAGTACAGCGAGGAAGTTCTGACCCGCGCCCACATCCCGACCGCCGACGTGATCGACACCATGACCAAGAAGGTCAACGCCGTCGACAAGAAGCTCGACAAGCTGATCAAGGAAACTCACGCGCAAGAGAAAATCTAATCGACTTTGAGGCGCGCGCGGGATGAAAGCCCGACAGCGCCAACAGGATTCGCATGAAATGGCCCGGCATCAAAGCCGGGCTTTTTCATTGGCGTTGGGGTGGGGCTTTTGCATTGTAGCCACTGATTTGTTACGCTTGGGGACATTCTCAATACAGGCGTGTGTCGCCCGGCGGCCGGCGAATTGGGCCGGGGGTCGGGGCGGATGCGCGCGCGAAGACAGGTGGAGATATGAAACGCCAACAATTCGTCGCGGCGATGGCCGCGTTTTTGCTGTCCGGGCTGCTGCTCGGCTGCGGCGGGGGTAATGCCGCGGAGATCGCCGAGGAGATCGTCCTGACCGTGCCGCCCACGGCCGAACCGACCAAGCCGCCGCCCATCGTGTCGGTCAACACGGTTGTGCCGGGCGGGGCGGGGCAGCCGTCGTCCCCCGTCGGCGAAGGCGGCGCGCCGTCGATGCCCACGGCCGTGCCCACGGCCGTCCCCACCGAAGCCCCGCCGACAGCCGTGCCGACCGATACCCCCGTGCCGACAGCCATTCCGCCGACGGCCGCGCCGGTAGTCATCCAGCCGACGGCCGTGCCGCCCACGGCCACCCCGGTGCCGGCCACGCCCGTGCCCCAGGGGGCCAACGGTCTGATCGCCTCCCATTTCGCCCTGCAGCAACGGGCCGAGCTGTTCACCGGCGGCGACATCTGGTTTGAGTTCACCGTCACCAACTCGACCGGCAACCCGGTGCCCTTCGACGCGCTGGGGGTGATGCCGCGCAAGGACGGCGTGGATCGCGGGCAGTGGTATCAGCACAGCTGGGGCGGCAACAACGACTCGATCCCGCCCGGCGGCCTCACATGGGACGACCACATCAATCTGCCCGAGGCGGGCAACTACACCCTGCGGCTGGTGGTCTGCTTCGACGGCCCGGCTTGCCAGGCCCAGACGGGCACCTGGCACACGCTGTCGGGGGAGATTCCGATCACGGTGGTGCAGCGGTAGAGCGCTTTTTCAGACCTGACAGATTTTCCCAAACCTGTCAGGTCTCGGACGTCAAAACAGAGGCGCGCTCTTCGCTGGTCATTCGTGACATACTGGGGCAATCATGGAAGAGCTAAACCGAATCACATTCAATCCGGCCGTGATGGGCGGCAAGCCGACCATCCGGGGGATGCGCGTCACCGTGGGGACGGTCGTTGGGCTGGTGGCTTCCGGCTATACAACGGCCGAAATCCTCGCAGCCTATCCCTATCTGGAGGAGGAGGATATCCTCCAGGCGCTGGCCTATGCCGCATGGCGTGTTGAAGAGGTCGAGTTCCCCCTGG
>CAZZJN010000092.1:0-11294 GCA_964654505.1 uncultured Ardenticatenaceae bacterium
ATCAATTGGTCCAGAGATCTGCCGCTGGCGCAGGGAATCCGCTTCGAAAGCTAACAGCGATATCAAGGGCAACGGCCACTCCCACTTTCAATCGCTGATACTGCGGTCCAGGCCTGAGGAGTAACACTGTTCCTATGAGGAAACATGAGCGTGCGGACTCACCTGACTTCGCGATCATACTTAACCGAACAATGACGTCAGGCCACGCTGCATTTTACCTGTACCTCCGCCGTCGTTCCACAAGTAATGATTGCCGGCGAGATGAATAATAAAGGACGGATACCCCCACCCTGTTATTTACTTTAATTACTTTATTTACTTGTTTAATGCCCTTGGGCCGAGGACTTATGAAAGTTAATCAAGTAAATAAAGTAATAATATGGGGGTACCTGCAGGACAATCGGCACGGCCGAAATCCTGTCTACCCCCCCCCCCAGATAATATATTGATTATATTGATCTAATTGATTTAATCGGCAGGATCGACGAATTATTCAATTTAATCAATTTTTTCCGGAGGGAGGGGGTGACCTATAACCTGTTTATCGGAGTTCGTTATTGTCCGCAACGACTCACCCTAAGGCATCCGCCCTCCCCAATTCATGCTAAAATAAATAGCTGTCCGATAAAAGGGACCAGGGTTTCCTTCCATAAGGCTTGCAGGATCTGCGGATACTGCCAAGGAGTCCACCATGCGAATTGCAATCTTTTCCGATGTCCACGGTAACCTGACCGGCCTGGAGGCGGTATTAGCTGATATCGATCGGCAAGGAGCTGACCTGATCCTGTTCGCCGGCGACCTGTGCCTGATAGGACCGCGGCCGGCAAATACCTTGCGACTAGTACTCGACCACCGCATCCCATCGGTGATCGGCAACACCGACGGCTGGATCGCCGGATTGGCCAAGCCGCCGGCGCGAGTGGCGGAGGTTGTCGAATGGACTCGCGGCCAATTGTCCAGGGACGAGATAACACGACTGGCTGAGTTGCCGTTCTCGTTGCGCATCTCCCCCACCCCACAAGCGGCCGACGACCTCCTCATCGTCCATGCCAACCCGTTTAACGTCGACGACCTTCTCTACCCGCCGGAAAGTGAGCAGATCGCTCTCTTTCAGACAATTCGCCAGAGCGACGCCGAACTGGCCGAACGGTTTGACGGAATCGAGGCGGCCATGATAGCGTTCGGGCATCTGCACATCCCCAGTGTACGGCCACTGGGTTCGATGACGCTGGTAAATGTAAGCTCGGTTAGCGTTCCCGGCGATGGAGACGGCCGAGCCAAGTATGCGATACTGGAATGGGCGAATGGTGGCTGGTCGGCCACCCACTACCGGGTGGCGTATGATATCGGGGCAGAACGAGAGGCATATATCGCTCATCGGCCGCCGGGCTGGGAGGATATGGTCGCTACCCTCGGCGCATAGAGGTATGATCGCCCGTATCTAACAGTACCATTTCATGTAACAAGTGGAGGAATCGATGTCTGACGATTGGAAAGATGATATCAAGACAAGACTGACAGTCGTGCGAGAGGATCTCTACACAACACTGAACGGCCTGTCGGAGGAGCAATGGTCGGTGAAGAGCTACTCCGAAGGGTCGGAGTGGAGAGTCGTCGATGTCCTGCGCCATGTGGCCGACTCAGAGCGCGGCATGACCGCCCTGATGGTTCAAATCCAGGCCGGCGGCGAAGGCGTGCCGGAGGATTTTGACCTAAATCGCTGGAATCAGCGCGCCGTCGACAAACTGAGCGGACGCAGCCCGCAAGAGTTACTGGATGGCATCGTCACATCACGAGCCGCTTTATTAACCTTCATCGACAGCCTGGAAGATGGCGATCGGAACAAGAAGGGTCGTCACGCCAGCATGAAAATCATGACCATCGAGGAGATTTGCCGGCTGATCGCCGACCATGAAGCCCTGCACCTGGCCGGTATTCGGGAAGCGTTAAAGATTTAAATCGCCAGAGATAACGGGAACGACCGGACCCCACATTTGCCGACGTTCATGCCCAATTCATCCTGTTCCTCTTGTGATAGGCTATACTGGGCGTTGGATATGCGTCGAATTGTCTTTCTCCCAATCTTAATCGTGTTGCTGATGGTGGGCTGTGGAGGTCGGGGAGCCATGGCCCCCACGCCATTCCCGACGGCCGGGCCAACTGCCACCGCGGCTATCGGCGGCCCGATCAAGCTTTCGATCACCGATTTATTGGCCGCGCCGGGTCTTTACCTCGATACGGTGGTGCAACTGACCGGCCGGCTGCAAAAGGACCCTCTGATCGTGTGCAATTCCAATTTTTATGCATCGCCCGCGAGTTGGGGGCTGATTGAGGAGGGTCTCACGGTTGCGGCCGGGGGCTTCGACGATCAGGTGCGCACCCTGCTTCCCGGTGATCTGACGATGACTGTGGAGGGACGATGGCGGCGCTGGGAAGGCACGGTCGGCTGCGGCAAGCAAGCCCAACAGCAAGAGGTTTGGTATCTCAGCGTCGAGAGAATCCTCTCCCCCAGCCCGTTGACCCAGATCACCCTGACACCGTCATCCGACGTGGGGATAGCCGCCGTCACGGCCGAAGCAACCCTGCCACCCAGCGAAGGAGGCATCGGAGGCGGCCCGGACATAGCGACAATCGAGGCGGTGGAGACCCTCGTTGAAGCGGGCCCCACCGGGCCGCCCGAAGCCTATCCCGGCGCATCTCCCCCTCTTGAGGGTACGCCCGGATTCTTGCCGGCAATTCCTACGGGCCAAACGCCCATTACCGCGCAGACGCCTATAACCGGAACCACCCCCTTCCCCGGTCAACCGGTGACAGGCACGATACCGGCGGAGATCGGCACGCCGGGAGCGACAATGGAGCCAGGGGGAGTGGTCGACAGAGGCGATATCTATGACGCCATCGGCGACAACTTCACGATCTCTTCGCTGGCGACTGGAGCCGTCGACAGCTGGCAAGTAGAACTCACCGAGGGTGAGAAGTTATATTTTCAGGCTATCGCGCCGCCACCGGCCGACATCATCCTGTCAGTTTACAAAGGCGAGCAGGCCATCATCAACAATCAGAACAACGCGCCGGCAGGTTCGCCCGAGGTACTCAATGCGCCACCACTGCCGGGGTCGGGAATCTATACGATCCGCGTCACAGCCCTTGGAGGGGTTGCCACGGAATACGGCCTTACGATTTTCGATGATCCGGAGTATCCCGTCATTATTGGTGGAATTATCGCCCCCGGCTCACCCGGAATCGGTATCCAATTACCCTCGCAAGCCATTCAATTCTGGTTCTTCACCGCTAAGGCAGGCGATACCGTCGCTATACGGCTTAAGCCGATAGACGATGTGGACGCTTCGGCCGACCTCTATGGACCCGGCGGGGTCTACAAAACCGATCTCGATAACAATTATGAGGGCGAAGAAGAATACAAGGAAGTCACCTTAACAGAAACCGGCCTGCACGCTATCCGTGTCTTCGAATATTACAGAAACGATTCAATGAAATATGATCTGGAAATCAGCTTCCGATAGCGCCCGAAGCTAGGCCTGGGCAACTGACATCCTCTGGCGCGACAAGACCCAGGCCGCAATCAGGGACAGGGAGAAGCCCAGCCCCACCGCCCCAACGAGCGACATCGTCCCCATAGCGAAGAGAAAGCCGCTGCTCAGGCTACCTACGGCTGAAGCGGCCGAAGCCCAGGTATCACCCATGCCCTGGAGCCGCACACTTTCGGCTGGAGCCAGGCCGACGGCCAGCAAAGCCGACCCGGCGATAAAACATAAATTCCAACCCAATCCCAGCAGGAACAGGGACAGGGTCAGGAAGGGTACGGATGTGCCGAGCGGGCTAAGCAATGACGCAGTGACCAGTACCGCCGAGCCGCCTATGATCACGGTCGCCGGGCCGAATCTGTCAACCAGCCAACCGGTGAGGCTCGAAAGCCCGAACATGCCGAGCTGATGAGCCAATATCACAAATGATATCGAGTCGATACCGTGGCCGGTATGGCTCATATGCAAAGGAGTTATGACCATGATCATGGTCATAACCAGCTGGCCGATGGCCATCGAGGTCATTCCTAACCTGACGTTCCAGCCTTTCATGAGCTGCCGAACAGGGCGAGCCGGAACCTCAGGTGTGTCACCCTGTTCCTGCCGCTCGGCCATCGCCATTTGGCGACTGATGTCCAGCGGATCGGGGCGAACGAACACGAAGGTCAGCACAATGGCCAGGAAGAGTACGAGCGTAGCCGCCCAGAACGGCCCGGTTTCATAGACAAGGCCCAGCCTGCCCGCCAATTCGGCCGCCGGCGCGACCAATATCGGCCCCATCAGGGCGCCAATCGTGCCGGCGAAGACGATCCAGCCGATAATCTTGGCGCGCTGCTGCGGTGGACTTACCTCGGCCGCGGCATAGCGCGACAGATCCGACGCGCCTCGGGCAACCCCGGCCACCCCAGCGCCAAAGGCAAATATCCAGAAATGCCCCACCCCAATGGCCCAGGCACTGACTGCCGTCCCTAGCATGCCGACGAACAAGCCCAGAGACAAGCCCAGTCGGCGGCCGACACGTCCCATCAGCCAACCCAGCGGATAGGTCGTCAGAGCGCGGAATACCAGCCCCAGGGTTGAGGGGACGCCCGCGGCGCTATCGCTGCCACTCAGGTCGGCGGCGATGATGGGCATCAGGGTGAAATAGGCCACCTGGGCGGCGGCGGCCAGGCTGGACACAACGAATAAAACCCCGATGATTCGGCGGCGGACGTTGAAGGATATTTCAGATGACATGCGGTGGATTCTCTAATAAAAAAGGCTTGCAGCAGCGGACTGCAAGCCCTTCATGTTTCTCAGGAATGTCGTCAGCCCAGACGACGGAGCGTGATGAATCGGCTGCCGCCTTCAATTAAGGTGACCCGGGCGCGGAAGAGCTGCCCATTAGAGAGCGGGATGTCCTGCTCGATATGAGCGCCGGCGTCATTGCCGCCCGGCTCGGAAACCATGCGCATTAGGCCCACGTGGTCGATGAGATCCATGATCGGACGGCCGACGACTCCATCTCCAGCCAGACCAAACAGCGAGCGCGCCGAGGCGTTCAGCACCGACAGCCGATAATCCTCATCGACGACGATGACGGCATCCTCGATCTGCTCCATCACCTCGCCCAACACCGTTCGCTCGTGGGCCATGGCGTGATACATATTGGCGTTATTGATGGCGATTGTGGCATAGCCACCCAGCGCCGAGAGCGCGCGCGTATCGTTGCTGTCGAAAGATGAATCCTTGGTCTGGTTGGTGACCCCCAGCACACCGATGGGCTTGTTCTGGAGGATTAGAGGGACATAGATGAGCGACTTGACCAGAAGGGCTGTATGGGTTCGCTTCCACTGCGAGTCCGCGCCAATGGCGATAGCTCGCTTGGTCTGCAACACCTTGCCCGCCAGACTGTCGGTAACCCGCTTGCGCATCGAACGTGCCTTGGAGTCAAGATTTTTGGAGGCGCGAATGTAAAGCTCGCCCCTTTCCTCATCCAGCAACATCAGGGAGCCTTCTTCCGCCCCGACGACATAGACGGCCGCCTCGACAACACGCTGCAGGACTTCCTCCAGATCGAGCGAAGAGGAGACGGACTTGCCGACGCCGTAAAGCACATTAAGCTCCTGAGCGCGTCGCTGCAGTTGGGAGTTGCTTTCCATCAGCTGTTCGACGAGCTGATCGCGCTCCTTTTGCAGGCGGTTTTCACGCAGAGCCTTATCGATAGACGCGCTTAACTCATCGGCATCGATGGGTTTGATGATGTAATCCCTGATTCCCAACCGAAAGGCGCGAACAGCCGTATCCTCGGACCCTTCGCCAGTGATGAGAATTGTCGGGATGTCGAGGTTGCGTTCCTGGAGCTTCTGCAGTACCTGGAGGCCCGTCAGGCCGGGCATCTGCTGGTCGGTGATCATCAGATCAGGTTCTTTGGCGATTGCCAACTCCAGACCCATCATCCCGTCGGAGGCTGCCAGAACTTCGAACCCCTTGGGCCGGAGGATATTCTCGACCAAAAAGTCTCGAATCTCCTGAGAATCATCAATGACCAATACACGTTCGTACATAAGAAGTTAACAGATGCCTGATATCGTCCTGACGGCGCAACTAATATTACTACTCGGATAATGTCGAGGCAACTGCGTGCAATTCTACTTGTCCACAGCCTTTGTCTGATATAGCATGAATCGGATATGGTCGAATCACGGAAACATCGTGGCGCCTCCTGTCGGAGAATATTAGCCTTGGTGAGCCAATGTTTATTGTTGGCTCTTCTTTTTGCAGGAGTAGCTTGTCGTCCGGCGGGCGACACAACGGCTGCCGGAACCGGGGAACCGACGGACGGCCTCACCCCGCAACCGACCGTCGGCGGCATCCAATCCGTCATGACGCGCGTCGTCGGGCAGATTTCAACACTCACCGGCACGCCCGCTCCTCCGGCGACGCCCGCGATAGTCAAGCCACCAGTTGTGATCGATCTTCCACTGGTGGGGGCATTGCCCAACCTCGATCCCGGCCTGGCCCAAAGCCGGGCGCAACTGGACCTTACTCAGAATCTATTCGCCGGGTTGACTAACTTCAATCCCGACACCCAGGCAATTGAGCCAGAGCTGGCGACGAGTTGGACCGTTAGTCTCGATGGCCGAACCTGGACATTTCACTTAAGGGACGACATATTTTGGGTGCGCTCAGGACGCTCGCGGCCGGGCAGCGTTGACCTGCGATCAGCCACGACGGTCCGCGCGGTGACGGCTGATGACGTCGTGTTCGCCGTCGAGCGAATCTGCAGTCACGATATCGATCATGCCTTGGCCTACACGCTCTTCATCATCGACGGCTGCCAGGAACTATTCGCCATCCCCTCCCCTACGGATCAGGATCGAGCCGGGCTAGGGGTTCGGGCGGCTGATGCGACAACACTGGAATTCCGGCTAACCAAACCGGCCAGTTATTTCCTGACGTTAACCAGTATGCCCTTTTTTCAGGCCGTGCCGCGCGACCTGGTCAAGGAAATGGGGAACGAATGGGTCGACGCGAACGGTGATTTAAGCGACGGCTGGCAAACGCCCAACAAGCTGGTCACATCCGGTCCCTATTTTCTCGTGCCGGATTTGTTAACCGAAGAGAAGCTTGTCTTGCACCTCAATCCCTTGTGGCCCATTAGCAGGACAGGCAACGGCGATATCGTGAATATCTCTTTTTTTGATGAGGAGATCGACGCTTTTAAGTTGTGGCAAAGTCGAAAACTGGATATCGCGCCACTGCCCTCGGCCGAACGGGAACAGTTCATCGCGCGAACACCGGATAACGTCAAGGTCATACCCGATCAGGTATTATTCTATCTGGGGTTCAATTTCGACAGCCAGGTCTTCCGGGAACCGGAGGTTAGGCGAGCTTTCAGCGCGGCCATTGATCGGCAAAAATTAGTGGACGAGATCTATGACGGGCGAGGCATCACCATGCGCCATGCCACCGTGCCCGATATTATCGCCGGCTTGCCGGTGGATGAGGCCGGTGTCGGCTACAGCCCCGACTTCGCCCGGCAACAGATCGCGGCCAGCACGTTGCGTAGCTGTCGCCTCATGCCTGAAATCAGATGGATGGTGAGCTCGGCCGACCTGTCGCTCCTCCAGGCCGAACTCATTCGTGATATGTGGATCGAGGAATTGGGCTGTTTGCCGGAGAGCATCATAATCGAACAGGTGTCGTTCGGCGCATTGCTGGCCGCCACCCGCCGGGACGCAACCGGACGGCCCGATATGTGGGAGCTGGCCTGGGCGCCCACCTTCCCCGACGCCGGCAATCTGCTCACTGATTTATTGCACTGCCGGGACAGCGAGAATCGCCAGAACCGGGAATGCTCGGAGGCGGACACCCTCCTTCAGCAAGCATCCATGACAATTGACCCAACCGAGCGGGCCGCTCTCTACCGGCGTGTAGAATCGCTGTTCTTCAACGAGAACGGCCTGTTCCCGATCATTCCCTTATATATCCGAGCGAGAGAAATCGTATTTCACAGGGACTGGATCACCTTCACACCGGTGGCTTTCGGCGGCCAGCAATGGGATCGCATCGTCGTCGATGCCGCCCTCAAGGAACTGGAGCAAAGTCGTTAGGATGGACGAATTGGTAACATGGGGGCAGCCATTCGGTCTCTCGTTGACCCCGCCACAGATTGAGCAATTCAGGATCTATGAGTCGTTGCTGCTGGAGTGGAACGAGCGAATCTCCCTGACAGCCATTCGCGATCCACGAGAGATCCGCATTCGTCACTTCCTCGACTCGCTAACCTGTGCGACGGTCACCGGCGATCTCGGCGGCCGCTCGCTCATCGACATCGGCAGCGGGGCAGGCTTCCCCGGCCTGCCGCTGAAGATCCTTTTCCCCGACCTTCGATTAACGTTGGTGGACAGCGTGGCCAAAAAGGCGCGGTTCCTTGAACTGGTTGCCGGCGAATTGGGCTTGCAGGGTGTCGCCGTGGTCGCCGAACGAGCTGAGATACTGGGTCGAGACCCTGCGTTTCGCGAGCAGTCCGATTGGGCGGCCGCCCGGGCTGTGGCCGAATTGCGCATTCTGGTTGAATACCTGTTGCCGCTCTGCCGGGTTGGGGGCGCAATGCTGGCGCAAAAAGGGGAGAGCGCCGCGGCCGAAGCAAGAGCGGCCACGCGGGCTATCGAGCAACTGGGCGGCGGCGCGGCGCGGCTCTTGGCCGTTCAGCTGCCCGGAACCGAACAGCTCCATCATCTGATCGTCGTGCCCAAGATTCGGCCGACGGACGGCCGCTATCCTCGCCGGGCAGGCATGCCCGTCAAGCGACCTCTCTAGGTTTCGTCGGCGGTCACCCGACCGGCCTGAACCAGCAAGCCACTGGCCTGACTCAGGAACTCGGCGGGAAACATCCCCGGATCAGTCGCCGTCAACAGCGCCTGGGCCATCTTCTTGCCGCGAACCTGGTCCGTAATGTAGGCCAATAACGCCGCGCGGCGGTGCAAGTCAAGTTCGGCGATAACCTCATCGAGGAGAAGGATGGGCACATCGTCCGTCATGGCCTTCATCCAGTTGATCTCGGCCAGCTTCAGTGACAGGATGCCCGTGCGAACCTGCCCGCGCGAGCCGAACGTGCCGAGGTTTTTCCCGTTGATCAGGATCGTCCAGTCATCCCGATGAGGGCCGACGGACGAAGAGCCGCGCGCCAGGTCGGCCGCCTGCGCCGCCGCCAGTTCGGCGGCGAACCGTTCGGCGATGAAACCGATATCGAGATTGGCTTGTAATTCTTCGCCATCAGCCAATTGGTCATCAGCCCCGCGACGACCGTTGGTATACCAACCCGGCAGATAGCCCAATCGCAGGGATTCCATACCTTTGATCAGATCATGAAAGTAGATCTCCTGAGCTTCGTGCCCCATCTCGGCCACGAATCGCGCCCGCCGCTGGATGACCCGGCTGCCCGGTTCGATCAGCTTGTCGGTCAAAATCCGGAGGACTTCGGCCGCGTCGCGCGTCTGTCCCTCGGCCATTCGTCGAAGGAGGGCATTGCGCTGCTCGAGCACCTTGTTATAGGCGGACAGGTCGCGGCAGTAGTCGGAATCAACCTGACACAACGTGATGTTCAGGTAGCGTCGCCGGTTGGCCGGCACACCGGTGACCAATTCGACATCTTCGGGCAGAAAGAGCACGACTCGCAGATGCCCCAGCAAATCCATCAGCCGGACCTTGCGGCGATTGACCAGCGCCTCGCGACGAAAGCCGCTCTGGCCGTTGTTCGCCCAATTGCCGCGCTCCTCCACGATCAGACGCATCTCCAGGTGGCGTGGGCCGTCTGGTCGCTCAACATCGGCCACAAGACGGCCGACGACCACCGGCTCATCGGCCGCCATGGCCTCCCAATTGATGAGTTGCGCGTCCTGGCTGGCATGGGGCGAGCGGGTGGTGGCCAGAAAGTAGATGGCCTCCAGAAGATTGGTCTTGCCCTGGGCGTTATCGCCATGGATCAAAACGACGCCCTCCGGCAGATCCAGTTCAAGCCGGGCGTAATTGCGAAAATTGGTCAACGATAGCCGTCGCACTTGCATAAACCGAAAGATAGAGCCAATTGAACGGATTGGCAAACCTCCGCCTCGCAATCTGTGAGCCGGTTGAATAGGGTTTGCGACGCTCTGGTGACCATGTTATGCTTCGATATTAGTCTAATGGCGGGACTTTCGATGGTTTTGGCCGTCTTCTTGCTAAGATATGATGTGCGTGGGCAAATAAAATCGATCGGCGGCGGGCAGCTCCTCCGCCATGTCACCTAACTATTAAGGTCATGAATTCACCCGATATCATATTGATTATCCTGGATACCCAGCGCGCCGATCGCCTCGGTTGTTATGGTCATACCCGACCCATCTCGCCTAACCTGGACCGATTCGCCGCGGACGGCGCCCTCTTCGAGCAGGCCGTCTCCCCCGCGCAATGGACGATTCCCAGTCACGCATCGCTCTTCACCGGCCTTTACCCAACTTCCCACGGCGTGACCCAATCGTCACAAAGCCTGAGCGAAGGACGGCCGCATCTGGCCGAGGTCTTGCGGCAACTCGACTATGAGACTATCGGCTTTTGTAACAACCCGCTCGTTGGCGTCCTGAACAACGGCTTTAAGCGAGGATTCCAGACTTACTACAACTACGGCGGGGCCTTCCCCAGTGTGCCGGAACCATCAAATCCCTGGCCCTGGCCCATGAGCCGGATCGCCGAAGGGTACACCCAGTTTTTGCGGCGCATCTCCTATCCGATTCAGAACTTCATCGGCCGGTCGGATTTGGCTTTCCGCATATCGCTCCACGCCTGGCTCACGCCGCTCTGGTCGCGGATGGCCAACTTCAAGGGGCAGAATGAACGCTCGGTTCAGGATGTCGTCCACTTCATTGAAGAGCGTGAGGCCAGCGAACCGGATCGCCCCCTGTTCCTGTTCATGAACCTGATGGAGACACACCTCCCCTTCTGGGCGCCCGGCGAGTTTGTCGATCGGGTCGCGCCCTACTTCCGGCACAGCAAGGAAGCACGGGCTATCATGAGCCAATGGAATCGCGAGGCCTACCGCTGGGCCGCGCCTCTGGCCGAGCCGCTCAGCGAACTGGAAGATCGCGTGCTCAACGATATGTATGATGCCGAGGTGGCCTATCAGGACCACTATCTGGGAGCGCTATTCGAGGCGCTGGGACGACGAGAGCGCCATCGCGACACGCTAACAATCATCGTGGCCGACCATGGCGACGGCCTGGGCGACCA
>CAZZJN010000093.1:0-11208 GCA_964654505.1 uncultured Ardenticatenaceae bacterium
GTGCGGTCGATCAGCGTGACCAGAACCCCTTGCCAGGCGCGGCCGTCAGGATCGACCAGCCGTCCGGCAACCACCCCGCGCCCGCTCGAAGGCTCCAGCCATAGCAAGGGGTTGCGCGTCGAGCCGAAGGCGTTGGCGCCGACGCGTATCTCCAGATGGAGATGTGGCGCGACCGCCACACCGGCCGTGCCGCCGCGCGCCACCGGATCGCCACGCTCGACGCGCTGCCCCTCACTCACCTGGATATCCTTGACATGGCCGTAGAGCGCATACACCGGTTGGCCGTCCCAGGTCTCATCCAGTTGAATGACGACAAGCTGGCCGTACCAATCGCAACGCCAGCCGAACATCTCGTCCAGATCGTCACGGGCGACGATGACGCGGCCGTCGGCCACCGCCCCGGCGAAGTCGTCATCCTCGTCAACCATATCAAGTCCATTGTGCAACAGGTATCGGCCGCTGCCGTCGGAGCCATAGGGATAGCCCGGGTTGCGGGTGGCATCCGGCAACGGATCGGCCAGCGAGAGCGGCGGGCGTGGCGCGGACGGGTCCGGCGACGGCCACGGCTCGGCCGACAGGACGTAGGCGAGGTAATCGGGTTTGAGCGGCGGCGCCTCGGGACATTGCAATCCAACTCCGGCCGTATCAGGGGTGCTGGTGGGCACGATTGCCACGGGAACGGGCGTGGCCGACGCCGGTGGCGGCGCTATCGGCCGAGGCGTCGGTGACGAAGGTGGCGACAGAACAACGACAGGCATCAGCGTCGGCGTCGGCGACGATGGCTGAGTAGTCGCTTCCGCCTGGTCGGGCGGATCGGCCGCCTGGCTGCAACCGATCGTGGCGAGCAGGCAGAGAAGCGTCATGATGATCAGTCCATAGGACCGTACCGATCGATTCATAGGTCGCTGATTCTCTATGGCTCGGCGACAAGCGTCAACCCTTGCAGGGGATTCTTAGTCGGGTTGAAGCCTCATCGTTGCGCCATCATCACCTTTCCTTTATTATGCGGCCATCGCATGTCACATGAAAGCCCTGTGACGCGCCACGAGCCGGTATAGCCAATGAACGAACGACTGCACCTCTATCAGCAACATCTGTACACTTTCGAGGCCTGCCCACGCCGCTTCTATTTGCGCTACCTGGCCCACGTGCCGTGGCCTGAAGCCCCCCTGGGAGCCGACCAGGCGCTGGCCTACGAGCGCGGCCGTCGTTTTCATCGCTGGATCGAACGCGATTTCCTGGGCCTGCCTGCCGCGGATGAGACTCACAGGGATCCATTGCTGCAACAATGGTGGTCGATCTACCGGGCCAATCGTCCCGTATTGCCGGCCGGACAGCGCTTCGTCGAAGCCTCCCTAACCATCCCCATCGGCCGCGATGGCCGCCACACCCTGAGCGGCCGCTTTGATCTGGTCGTCGTCGGCAACGACGTGGACGGGCGACCGGCCGCGACGATCTACGACTGGAAGACCGGCGAGCCACGAGATATCGGCCGCCTGCGTCGCGCCTGGCAAACGCGGGTCTATCTGGCTGTTTTAGCCGAAGGCGGCGCGGCTCTCGCACCGGACGTTCCCGAGGCATTCGCTCCCGATCGACTCTCCTTCATCTACTGGTACGTCGAAGATCCCGACCATCCTCGCCTCATCCGCTACGACGAGGCGACCCACCGTCGCAATCTGGCCGAACTGGAAGCGGTGGTGGCCGGAATCGACGAGCAACTGGTCGCCGGGGAATGGCCGCTAACCGACACGCTTGCGGAGTGCCGACTGTGCGCCTATCAAACCTACTGCGGCCGCCAGATGGCCGGCGAGCCGCTCCCGGTCGAAGCTGATGAGGATGCCCTGGAGCCGGAGGAGGATTGGCTGGAACCTCAGTGGGGATAATTCCCGGCACAATGCAACCCGACGAACTGAATTTTATCCTGAGCGAGGCCGGAGCGGCCGTGCTGGAAGAATTGGCGGCCGAGCCGCTGACTCCGGACACCCATCTGGCGACGGCCGAACGTTTGCGGGCGCGACTGGAGCCGGCACAGGCTAACGCGGCGCTGGAGTTAATCCTGTTGAGGCGACGAGCAGGAGCCAAATTCAGCCGAAGCGACCGGATGTATTTCACGCGCGAGGGGCTGGAACAAGCCACGGCCGAACCCCTGGCGGCTCACCGCGCGCGGCGCTTCACGGAAGCAGGCGCGAACCTCGTCGCCGATATGGGCTGCGGCATCGGCGGGGACTCGCTGGCTCTGGCGGCAACAGGGTCTACGGTCATAGCCATCGACCGGGAGTGGGCCCATGTGGTCATGACGGTCGCCAACGCGGCCGTCTATGGGCTAGGTAGCCATGTCTTCCCTGTCCAGGCCGACCTCGTCGAATTGCCGCCCCTGAAGGTCGATGCGTTCTTCTTCGACCCCGCCCGACGAACCATCGGCGGCCCCAGGCAAGCCCCGGGGCGCCGCCTGAAATCCGTCCATGATTACCGGCCGCCCCTGAGCCTGATCGAGGCCTGGCGGCCGCTCGTGCCGCATGGAGCCGTGAAGGTTAGTCCGGCTATTGATTACACCGAATTACCGGCCGGGGTCGAGGTGGAATTTGTGTCGTTCAATGGAGAAGTCCGGGAGGGCGTGTTATGGTACGGTGATTTGCGCACGGCCACGCGCCGGGCGACGCTGCTGCCGGGAGGCGACACCCTGACCGAGCGGGAGCCTGAGAGCGTCGAGATAGGTGCGCCTCACCGATATCTATATGAGCCGGACGGCGCGGTGATTCGTGCGCATCTGGTCGGTCAGTTGGCCCACCGGATCGGTGCCTCGCTGCTCGACCCCACCATCGCCTACCTGACGGCCGATGAGGTCGTCGCCACACCGTTCGCCCGGAGCTTTATCATCGAAGACCACTTCCCGTTCCAGCTCAAACGCCTGCGTCATTACTTGCGCGAGCGCGGTGTGGGCACGGTTACGATAAAAAAAAGAGGCTCGCCGCTCGACCCGGATGTCTTGCGGCAAGCCCTTCGGCTGAGAGGCGACTCTCAAAAAACCATATTTTTAACCCAGGCTAGAGGGCGGGCGACAGTACTGATCGGCCGCCCGACGGATTAGCCCTCCGGTTGGCTAGGGCCAGCCAACTTCCAGCGCGTGGCACATGCCGCGACCCAGCCACCCGGAATCTGCGTCCGGCGCGGGGTTCCACATCTTCAATCGCTGCGGCTCAGCGCCGGGACCGTGATAGTAAAACACATCAACATAGACGGCAGGGAAAGTGATGTCGATCCCGTAGAACCAACCGCTGTCCTTCCAGCCATCATCCGCTTCCCAACTGGTCAGGAATCGGCCGCCTACCTCCTGGACGACATAGACACCTCGCTTCGCCTCCTGGCCGCTCACATCAAAATTGATGCGCAGGCAAGACGGCAGCCGGGGGTCCCTGATGGGCGTGGGGCTGGGCGTAGGAGTCGCCGTCGAGATATTCGGCTCGGCCGTCGGAGTCGCCGGCACCGGGGTGGAGGTCGCCGTCGGGGTCACGATTGGAGTCACCGTCAGCGTGCCGGTCAGCGTCGCTGTCGGGGTTAACGTCATCGTCGGCGTCATGGTCGGCGTGGCGGTGAACGTCGGCTCCAGCGTCGCCGTCGGGGTGAGCGTCATCGTCGGCGTCGCTGTGACCTTCCTGGAGCACCGATCGATAAAAACCCCCACACTATCATTGATCACATAACTGAGGAGGCCTTCACGCGGAACGACGAAACGGCCGCGCGAGACCATACCCTGCCCCATCGTATAGATGACCTGATCATCCAGCATAAAGTAATTGATCCGTTCATCCTCGTCGTCATCGATCACGGCATATTCCACCACGCAATCCTGCTCCACCACCCCAACGATCCGGGTAACTTCAACATCGGGAGCCGGAGCATCAACATTCCCCCATACAGACCATACCCGCTGATTCGCCTTGGCCGTGAACTCCGGCCCCGGCATCGTCGTGAAAACGAAGGGGCCGACCGATTTCACAATAAAATTATATCCCTCACCAACGCTATAACTTCCGCCCTCTCCCAGATACGTCAGGGTCGGCACATCACCGTCCGCCCGCACTTGCCAGATCTGGATGAATGTCAGAAGCGCGAATCCAACCCCCAATAAGAGGGTAAAAATGGTTAATACTCGCGATGCGTACTGCTTCATCTTGACTACCTCAAAACCTGATAGATCCACGTTACAATTTCAGTTTAAGGGGTCTTAAGGAAGGCAATTGGATAAATGCATACAGGAAAGGTGTAAAGCAGATTACACCTTCTAGGAAACATCCGTGAATTCGAAAAGCGCCGTTAATACTTGTAACAATTTTTGTAATAATTCTCGCGGCATCACGTAACCTTGCACGGCCAGGCTCGACTGGAAGCCAATTGCGACCAAGCACACGGATTGATGGTTCAATGCTCCTGTCATGCTGCACCTTGGCCTTAATCGAGGTATTGATTTGGCGCCCAAATTAGGCGGTCCGGATGTCATTCCCTATAATCGGAATTGAGAGCAGGCAGGACCGTCGAGTATAGAGCCGCTGAGCATCATTTGAGAGACACATCATGCGTTATATTTTGACAGGTGGATCGGGCATGATCGGCAGCCGGCTGGCCCAAAGCTGGGCGGCCGACGGCCACGAAGTGATCGTCCTGAGTCGCAACCCGGCCAGCCATCGTCTTCCCGACAGCGTCACCGGCGTCAAATGGGACGGCCGCACGGCTGAAGGTTGGGGGCAACTGGCCGACGGGGCGCAGGCAATCGTCAACCTGGCCGGGGAGAGCATCGGCGGCAAGGGAGCCATCCCCCTGCCCGGCACCTGGTCGGACGAACGCAAGCGTCTCATCAAGTCCAGCCGGCGGGACGCGGGGCAAGCGGTCGTGGCGGCCGTGAAATCAGTCGCGACCAAGCCGCAGGTTGTTTTCCAAATGTCGGGCATCGATTATTATCCGTCGACCAGTCAAGTGATGACGGAGGATGGCGGCCGCGGCGAAAATTTTCTGACCGAAGTGGTAGCAGATGTGTGGGAGCCTTCTACAGCGGCCGTTGAGGCGTTGGGGGTTCGGCGCGTCATCGGCCGCATGGCTCCCTTGCTTAACCTGATCTCCGGCCCTCTGCCGGCGTCGGTATTGCAATTCAGGCTCTTCGTCGGCGGCCGACTAGGGAGCGGCGAACAGTGGTTCTCCTGGATCCATATCGATGATGCCATCCGCGCCATTCGCTTCCTGGTCGATTCGCCCGATGCCGCAGGGCCGTATAACATCGCCTCGCCCAACCCGGTGACGAACGCCGAGTTCACGCGCCTTTTGGGGCAGGTCATGAGGCGGCCGGCCGTCCTACCCGTGCCTGAATTCGCTCTAAAGCTGGCCTTGGGAGAGGTTTCGGCCATGGTTCTGGAGGGCAGGCCGGTCAGTGTCGATAAGCTGCAACGGTTGGGGTTTGAGTTCAGGTTTCCGGCGCTGGAAGCGGCGCTGCGCGACATCCTCGGCAAGCCGCTGGATTCACAAGCATAGCCGTATTACCTATATATGAGAGGGATCACGATGGAACGAAAGCCTGATTTTCAATTGCAGGTCAACGGTCGAGAGACGCGAGGCTATCTGGCTACTCCAGCCCAAAATGGCCCCCAGCCAGGTGTGGTGGTCATCCAGGAATGGTGGGGATTAAACGACAATATTCGGGACATCGCCGACCGTTTTGCACGCGAAGGGTTCGTCGCTCTGGCCCCGGACCTCTATTACGGCGAGACGGCCGAAGAGCCGGACACGGCTCGAAAGCTGGCGATGGCCCTGGAATACCCCGACGCCCTGAATGTGATTCAGTCAGCCGTCAATTACCTCATTGCCCTGGACGAAGTATCGCCCAAGAAAATCGGCGTCACCGGGTTCTGCATGGGTGGCGGGCTGGCCTGGCATAGCGCGGTCAGACTGGAGGGAATTGGCGCGGTCGCGCCTTGCTATGGCGGCGGTCCCGAGATGACCTCGGAGGAAGCTGCCCGGATCGAGGTCCCGGTGCTGGCGATCTACGGCGAGCTTGATCGAGGGGTCTCGCCTGAAGTGGCCCGGCAACGGGCGGAATTGATGGACGCGGCCGGGGTGCATCACGAAACGATCATCTATCCGAACGCGGAACATGCCTTTATGAACGATCGACGGCCGGTTTATAATCCCGAAGCGGCCGAGGATGCCTTCCGTCGGATCAGCGATCTGTTCCGCCAGGCGTTGATTTAGCATCCTGGCCAAACGTCGAATTGAACGGCGAGAAATAAAAAACACCCGCACAGAACTGGCTGTACGGGTGTCCGGCGTTCGGCGAACGAATGTCGCTGAAAATCTTGCGGCGCTAGTCGGCGGCGATCATAAAATCATCGGCCGGTTTCTTCTTGCGTTTGCGCCCGGGGCGACGCCGTTCCTGCTGTTGCAGCGCGCGAGTCTCTTCAATCAAACGAGTTCGTTCTTCTTCGAGGCGGGCCAATATTTCTGCGTTTCGCTTCCTCTGATCCTCCGTTAACACTACCTTCTTCTTAGACATCCTCGATAAACTCCTTTCGCCAGAAATTAACGTTCTCTCCGCGCAATCGATTGACCTGGTATCAGGCTGCATCGCGATTGCCGCGGTTCATGGTTCAGGTATGGTAAGAGAGCGGCCCGACGGACAAATGACCATACAATCGGTCAGATGAAATTTTGCGAGAGACTTGGGGGGCTGAGTTTCGGAAAGGGGAGCGCACGACGCCGGAACGTCTTTCAAGAGCATGACTGCGGAATAACTGTACAATGCTACAGGCCATTGAAAATACGAATCGCGAAACCATCGTGCGTTTCAGCGCCCTAAAGATTGACACCTGCTATCCCCTCTCCGGAATTAAGGGGGCTTGCGTGCTACGTTGCGAGGTTGTTGATGCGGATTACGGTTCCATTGAGCAGGTGCAGAAAATTCTAATGGGAGTTTAACACAAATCGCTCGCAACTTCCAGTCCGATTTGAAAATCAGCCCTTTTTGCCGTATCGGAGGTGCCGGACTGACCAATTTGTAGAATAATTCCCCTATGACCGCTATGTATTTTGTATGGCTTGGCTCAGGGCGAGCCAAAAGACGCCACGTTGATCTGGAGGGACAGCGCCTGGACCTGGCCGCCAAAGCCGGGTTGCCGGTCGCTCCGGGCGCGATCCTGCTGGACGATTTCTATCGCATATGTCTCGAGAAGGCGTTGCTTGAGGTGTCTGGCGGCCGCGTCAACATCCCGGACGCCGAGTTGCTGCATGGTACGCTTTTCCATAGCGTGCGACTGCCCCGGTTTGAGCGGCCGGTCGGCATAAGTCTCATTCCGACGGACATGGATGAGGTTCAGGAGCCTGACAAGCCACGTCACCGTTACATTATCGATGCCGATCGGCCCGACGAGTTAGCCCGCGCGCTGGTGACAACCTGGAACGCTGCCGCGCATCGCCCGGCTGAGGCGCGCCGCGATCTGCTCCTGATGGAAGAGTACGCCGCCGAACAGAACGGCCGCGCCTTCATCAGCGATGAACAGGGGGAAGATCGTGTCGAATACTCTGATGGCGGTACGCGTGGCCTCACGCTCGCGTTACCCGTCTTGACCGGTTGGAGGAAACCTGGAGAAAATCTACCTCCCTTTGCCCGGCGACTACAGATGCTGCTGCGCGGTGTCCGGCGAACCTTCGGCCCAGGCAAGTGGGTGGTCGAGTGGGCTGACGATGGTCGAATTTGCCGCCTGACTCGAATCATTGCCTCAGGCTCGCCAGCAAGAAGCTAATGGCGCAGAGGTTTTTGGTGAGCAAATGCGCTGATCTCTTGTCATGAATCAAGCCCGGCGGCACAATCAAGCCGATTTTCCAGGATACGTCCATCAGCAATCATCGAGAAGTATCATGAAGCACCTAAGTTTTCCAAAATCCTTTCTATTATTGATATCTCTGGCTATCGTGCTGTCAGCCTGTGTTCAGTCTCCCCCAGCGATAGCGACGCTGGCCGCGACGGCCGCCGTCCCAATCCTGGAAACCATTGATTCCGCGCCAGTCGCTTCCTCCCAGGTATCCCTTTCTCAGGCGGATATCGATTCCACCAGCACGGCCGCGACGGAGGTAGCCTATGCCGCCATCGTCGCCAGCCAGAGCACACCGATCCCCACTGTCCCGCCCACCGAGACCCCTACGCCGACAGTGACGCCCACGCCCACCCCCGCCCCTCCAATAACTTACACCTATCGGATTGTCAACACCTACCCCCACGACCCCGAAGCGTTTACTCAAGGGCTGGTTTATTACGACGGCCTCCTGTATGAGGGGACGGGGCGCTGGGGTGAATCCTCCTTGCGTGAGGTAGCCCTTGAGACCGGCAGCGTGATACGGTCTCACGCGCTGGAACAGCAATACTTCGGTGAGGGCATCGCCCTACTGAACGACAAGATCTACCAGTTAACCTGGCAGGAGCAGACCGGTTTCGTATACGACCGCGCCGGCTTCAATACGCTCCAGACTTTTAATTATCCCACCGAAGGATGGGGCATCACCCATGACGGACAGAGGCTGATCGTCAGCGACGGCACGTCGACGATCTATTTTTGGGACCCCAATACCTTGCAGGAGATCGGCCGAATCACCGTGCGCGATGATCAGGGGCCGATAAACCGACTGAACGAACTTGAATTCATCAACGGCGAGATATGGGCCAATATCTGGATGACAAACTTGATCGCCCGCATCTCGCCGGAGACCGGCGCCGTACTGGGCTATGTCGACTTGACCGGTCTGCTGGACACAAGCACCCTGACCCAACCGGTAGACGTGTTGAACGGAATCGCCTACGATCCCCAGACCGGACGCATCTTCGTCACCGGCAAACTCTGGCCCACCTTGTTCGAAATTGAAGTGATTCCCGCGCCTTAGACCGTTGATTTTCGGCCGATAAACGTGTAGAATCAAGAACTTCTGTTCTAATTATCGACGTTCTTCGGAACCGAATAACGAGGTGCGCTATGCCCAACTTCCAGCTTGTCTCCGACTTTCAGGCGACGGGCGACCAACCGGATGCGATCGAAAAACTTGTTGAAGGGATGAACCGTGGCGACACGTTCCAGACATTGCTGGGCGCCACAGGCACGGGCAAGACATTCACCATCGCCAATATCATCCAGCAGACGCAGCGGCCGACGGTCGTGCTGGCTCACAACAAGACGCTGGCCGCGCAACTCTATAGCGAGTTTCGCGATTTCTTCCCCAATAACGCCGTCTCCTACTTCGTGAGCTATTACGACTATTATCAGCCGGAGGCATATGTGCCCCGTCACGATCTCTACATCGAGAAGGAGACGCAGATCAACGACGAGATCGATCGTCTGCGATTGCAGGCGATGACTCAACTCAAAAGCCGCCGGGACGTCATCATCGTCGCTTCGGTATCGTGCATCTACGGTATCGGCAATCCGGAGGCCTGGGGCAACGTCATTCTGGAGATTGAGCGCGGCGGCTCGTACCGTCGCAACACTATTCTGCGTCATCTGGTCGATATTCAGTATGACCGTAACGATATGGATCTGCGACGCGGCACCTTTCGCGTTCGCGGCGACACGCTGCAGATCTACCCGGCCTACGCCGAGTCCGCCTACCTCATCGAGTTCTGGGGCGACGTTGTGGAGCGCATCGCTGAATTCGACCCGTTAACCGGCGAAGTGTTTCTGGAACACACGCGCATCGCCGTCTATCCGGCGCGTGAGTTCATCACCGATGAAGACAAGCTGGCCCAGGCCATCAATGATATCGAGACCGAACTGACCGAGCGCATCGCCTATTTCAAGCGCGAGAACCGGATGCTGGAAGCCCAGCGCATCGAGCAACGCACGATGTACGATCTGGAGATGTTGCGCGAAGTCGGGTTCACGCCCGGCATCGAGAATTACAGCCGCCACCTCGATCAGCGACCGGCCGGCTCGCGCCCCTGGACGCTGCTCGATTACTTCCCGGCCGATTACATGATGGTCATCGACGAGAGCCACATGACCATCCCGCAGGTACGCGGCATGTGGGCCGGCGACCAGAGCCGCAAGGGCGTCCTCGTCGATTACGGCTTCCGCCTGCCCAGCGCGATGGACAATCGGCCGCTCAATTTTGCCGAGTTCGAGGGATTGCTCAATCAGGTCATCTTCACCAGCGCCACGCCCGGCCCGTATGAGAAGGAGCACGCGACTCAAGTGGTTCATCAGGTCATTCGGCCGACAGGCATCATCGATCCGGAAGTGGAAGTGCGACCGGTACGCGGCCAGGTCGATGATCTCATCGGCGAGATCAACCGGCGTATCGCCAACGGCCAGCGCGCCCTCGTGACCACACTGACCAAGCGCATGGCCGAGGACCTGAGCGATTACCTGCTGGAGATGGGCATCAAGGTGCACTATCTTCATTCCGAGGTGGCGACACTGGAGCGGACGGAGATCTTGCGCGACTTGCGGCTGGGCGTCTATGATGTCGTCGTGGGCATCAACCTGCTGCGCGAGGGGCTGGACTTGCCCGAGGTATCGCTGGTGGCCATTCTGGATGCCGACAAGGAAGGGTTCCTGCGCTCGGAGACGTCGCTGACGCAAACGATCGGCCGCGCCGCCCGCCACGTAGAAGGCAAGGTGATCATGTACGCCGACAAGATGACCGACTCCATGGCCGCGGCTATCGCCACCACCAACGCCCGTCGCGAAGTGCAGATGGCCCACAACCGGGAACACGGCATCGAACCTCGCAGCATCGTCAAGGCGGTCCATGTATTGACCGATGAGCTGGCGGCCCAGCGCGAGATGGTCGGCGGCGAGCTTGCTCTGGCGGAGTCGAAAGGCGGCTATACGACGGCCGCCGATCTGCCGAAGGCGGAGTTGGCCAAGATCATCACCGAGCTTGAGAAAGAGATGAAGCAGGCAGCTCAACGGTTGGAGTTCGAGCGCGCGGCCGTCTTGCGCGACCAGGTCATGGAGATGCGCCAGATCATGGTGCTGAAGGAAGCCGGCGGCAAGAGCGACTTGCCCGAGTGGGAGCGGATGCGCCGGTTGGAAGAGGCCGGCGTGGCGTATGAGACAGACTAATACGCCGGGTGACGGGCGGCTACTTGTGTTCTACCAGATGGGCCACCGTCACCCCCGGTCCGCCCTCGCCGTCCTTGCCCTCTTCCCAGGCGCGCACCTGCTTGCTGGCGCTCAG
>CAZZJN010000094.1:0-4642 GCA_964654505.1 uncultured Ardenticatenaceae bacterium
ATAGCGGATGATTATATCGGAAGGGCGGTTTATCGCAAGAACGACGACCGGGAAAGGGACAGGAAATGCGTATGATTGCGCAAGGAAGGGGCGGGAGCATGGGTGATCTGATATAATGATATTGACTGGAACGATTCTGAGGTCGGGAGGTTGTTCTAATCGAATCTCGGCGGGCTTTCTCAATACCTCATACTGATATTGAACTCATGCGTCTAAGGCTTAAGTTGACGCCTGGGCAGCGAGTGCGGGCCATGCTCACCGCACGCGAATGGGTTATTGGTGCTACCCGAGCACGGTTACGCGCCAAATATCCGGATTTATCTGACCTGGAATTAATCCTCAAGGTTGTTGAGGAGATTGAACATGCCCAACGGTTCCCTCGATCATCTCGCCTTTTACGTTGAAGTGCTGCTTAAATTGGACGAGTTAGGCGTCCCTTTGATTACGATTATGTTACACGACGAGTCATTGAGATAAGCGATGACGCGGCGGCATTGTGGCATTTCCTGAATAGTTCGGCACGTCAGGGGGCCGAGCAAAGTTTTGAATAGCTGTCAGTTCCCTAAAGAACCCCCGTTTCTTGTTTACTGCCAGAGTATCGTCCCGCTCATCCCGTCCGGGCGGGCGTCGCTGAGGCGAACCAACGTCACCTGACGCATCAGGTCGGCCGGGCCGACGGCCGACACGCGGATGTAGTTGTCGGTGTAGCCCGCCCAGCACAGACCCTCCGGCTCCGCGCCGGTGGCCGTTTCCCACAGCACCGGTCGGATGGTCCCTTCGTAGCGGCGGTGGAACTCGGCGCTTAGCCGCTCGCCCAGGGCGATGAGCCGGCCGGCGCGCTCGCGCTTGACGGGGCCGGGAAGCTGGCCGGACATGCGCGCCGCGGCCGTGTCCGGGCGCGGGCTGTAGCTGAAGGCGTGGAGCCGGGCGAAGCCGATCTCCTCGACGTAAGCCATTGTCTCGGCGAACTCGTCTTCCGTCTCGCCGGGGAAGCCGGCGATCAGGTCGGTGCTGAGATTGAGATCGGGGATATGGGCGCGAGCCTCGGTCACCAGTTGGCGAAAGGCGGCCCGGCTGGTGTGGCGAGCCATGCGTCGCAAGATGCGGTCGCTGCCCGATTGCAGCGGCAGATGCAGGTGGGGTTGCAGTCGCGGATTCTCCCACAAGGCAAAGAAGCCTTCAGCCACGTCCCACGGCTCCAGCGACGACAGGCGGATGCGGGGGATGTCGGTATGGGCGACTAGCGTCGCAACCAGTTCGCGCAATCCTTCCGGGCGTCCCAGATCGCGGCCGTAGCTGCCCAGATGAACGCCGGTCAGCACGGCTTCGCCGTAGCCGGCAGCGGCAAAGGCGCTCACCTCGGCCACGATGTCGGCCGGCCGGCGACTGCGACCCGCGCCGCGGGCGACGGTCGTCACGCAGAAGGTGCAGCGATTGTCGCAGCCGTCCTGCACCTTGACGAACGCGCGGGTACGGCCGATGCCGGGCAGCCGGCTGTCGCGGTCGATCGGTTCGCGTTCGTAGAGATATTGCGGCGACAGGTGACTGATATCCAGCGTCGGGTCGAGCAGGGCGGGCAGTTGCTCCTTGTCGGCATTGACCACCACGCGGCCGACGCCGGGCAGCCCGGCCACCGTCTCCGGGGCCAGGGTGGCGTAGCAGCCGGTCAGGACGATCTCGGCCGAGTCGTTGGCGCGATTGAAGCCCCGCGTCAGGCGGCGAGCGTCGCGGGTGGCCTCGGCGGTGACGGCGCAGGTGTTGAGGATGATCGTGTCGGCTTCGGCCGCGTCGCCGGTGATCGTGTGGCCGCCGGCCTGAAGTTGCCGGGCCATCGCTTCAATCTCGGCCTGGTTCAGCCGGCAGCCGATGGTGTGAAGATGTACTTTCATCAGGAATTAACCGTAAATTATACAAGGACGAAAAGGATTTTACTCCAGTTCGAGATCGGCCAGAACCCTGATGTCAAATCCATGGGGAGTCATTTGATTTGCCAGCTTTCCGTCGGCGGTAATCAGCGGCACGCCCAAAGTATTTGCCAGAGCCAGGTAGCAGGCATCGTAGGCGGTGATGTCGTGTCTCGTGGCGATTTCAAAGGATTCCGGCAACAGATCGGCCGTGGAGACGACGTCGAGGGCAAGTTGACGCAGGGCCTCGATATCGCTGATTGCGTTATGAATAGGGTATTGGAAACGGCGGACGTACTTCCACAGGATATTGGCGCACTCGATAAAAAAGAGGTCGGGAACGAAAAATTGCGTGAACGGATTGTCGGCCAGGATTGCGAATAACGCCTCAGCTTGAGGCGAATCAGGCTCGCTGAGGAATAACTTGATGCCGACGCTTGCGTCAACCACGCACGACTCGATCATCGCTCGCGATCTTCACGCAGGAGCGTCACGCTATCGGGGGCGCCATAGGCAGCGGGATTGTAAAACCGGCGGCGACGAATATCGGCCAGAATAGCCGCCTGATTCCGGTTCCGGTCGTCAAGAGCGCGCTCCAGCAGGACAATCACCTCGGCGCTCAGGGAGCGATTTTGCGCCTCGGCCTGCCGCCGAAGCCGCTCGTACAGTGATTCAGGGACGTTGCGAACGTGAAGGGTTGCCATATCCTGCAATGATAACCGGCCTGGTTGCATAATGCAACATATATCTTGCATCATGCAGGGTTATTCAATATTCCGTTCCGCTCACATGGTTCGGCCGTAGGGGGCAGGCAACCGGGAATTGCCTTGATCAGATAACCGAGGCCTCCTCTCCCGGTTGCCTGACCCTCCGCGCTGGAGTATGTCTACATGGGTTGTCGCTCACGCCGGGCATTCAGTATGCCGAATATATCGGTAGAGCTTCGCGTCGGCGGCACGACCATATCCGGCGGGTGCAGCATGAACGAATCGGTCTGTTCGCCGCCCAGGCCGCCGTGGACGCCGATCAGCTCCTCCAGGGCAGCGACGGTGTTGTCCGGATACACCGTGCTGATGGCGATAATATCTCCCGCGCTGGGGTAGTCGGACACCCGGCGCAACTGCCAGGCGCGCAGGTCGGCGTCGCCATAGGCCGCCAGTGGGTCTTCGCCCGTCACCTCTCCGGTGTGGAGATTGCGCGTCCCGCGCCGCCCGAAGGCGCTCGGTATCCCGGCGTCATCGTCGACGACGACCAGCCCGATGCCCTCATGTTCCACAAGCGCGGCGATCAGATTGGGATAAGTCTTGTTAAGCTCGTTCAGGGTCGCCCGTTGCGGAAAGGCCTCGAAGTAGATCTGAGCCAGGTTACCGCTGCCGCAGAAGATGACGTCGGCCGCGGCCCGTACCCCCTCATTTTCGCGCTCCTCCAGTTCCTCGACCGCTTCTTCGGCCAGCTCCTGCATCTGTCCGGCGGCTATCCTGCCGATCGTGCTGCCCATATCCTGTTCCTGGGTGTTGTTGAATTCAGCGGCCATGGCGACGACCGACGTCGAGCCGTCGTCCAGATCATAGGCCGCGGACACAACAGTGTCGGCGGGCAGGTAGCGCTCGATATATTCCAGCAGCGTGTAACCGTAGCGCATCTTGAACGTCGCGCCCGATGATTGCCCGTGGTCGGAAAGGATGATCAGCTCATAGGGACGGGGGGCCTTGCGGGCGAGGTTATAGCGCAGCTGGCCCAGAAAGCGGTCGAAGCCGCGCAGCGTGCCGAAGGCGTGGCGCGACCATGGGCCGGAGAAGTGGGCCACCTTGTCGTAACCGGGCCACGTGGTATAGATGATCGGCTCCCCGCGCCTGATTTGGATGAAAGTCAGGAAGCCGGATACCTCGCGCATGACCACCGTCGTGGCGGCGCGAAAGGCGGGATAGAACCCCGACAGGCGATTGAGCCGCGGCTGCACGCCACGCAGCACGTCCGTGGTGTATTGCCACACCTCCAGCGCCATCTCGCCAATGAACTGTCCGATGATGCGCAGCAGGAAATGGGGGTTGAGCAGCAGCAGGTAGAAGTCGCGAGCGCGGGCTTCCCTCTCCTCGTCCTCGCCCCCGGTCAGGTCGGTGGCCGTGAGCAGGGCCAATCGGGCGTCGCCGTCGAAGAGGTTGTTGATGCTCACGCCGTCGCGCAGCAGGCCGTTTCCGCCGGCATAGCGGGCGTTGATATCCACCGCGTCGTTTCCGGCCACATAGAGGCGATTCTCGGCCTTGCTGTACCAGCGAAAAGACGGGATGTCGTAGTTATCGCCATAGAGGATGCCCGCCTGGCAGGCAGATGTTTGGGACGAGAGGCCGCAATCGGTTTTGGATATAACGTACCCTTCGTCGGCGATCATTCGCGCCATATTGGGCATGTAGTTGCGGGCCAGAGCATCCTGGAGATGGAAGTAGCTCAGGCCGTCCAATTGTATGACCACTAGCCCCCGATAGTTGTCTTGCGACATGCGGTCCCGGTCGATGGCGATCCGGTTCTCGATGACGGCTCGATAGAATGACCCACTGTCATCGATCCCCAGCAATCCGGCGATGAAGGTATTGGTGATCGCCAGGATAATGCCGCCGATGATGGCCGGGAGCCAGCCGTCGACCGCCAACCCGCCGCCCAACAGGACGGCCGTCAGGCGCAACATCACGGCATTGACGAAAAACCCGACCACGAGCAGGACGATGAACCCCCGGCGCATG
>CAZZJN010000094.1:4652-11201 GCA_964654505.1 uncultured Ardenticatenaceae bacterium
GGCGATCAGGGCGACCATCCAGGCCGGAAAGCGGCCGTATTCGCCCAGCCTGATGCCGGGCAATACCCAGGCGGTGAGGCTCAGTGAGACGGCATCGACAAACCAGATGGCGACAAAACGGGCCAGGAAGCGGACGATTGTTCGGGCCATAATTAATGATCCCCCCTGATCTGATTGCGATCGTTGTTTTTTCTAACCCACATCGATAATGTAGATTCGCCCCCAGACGCCCAATATCGCCATGGAATAGCCCGTGGTGATCGTCAGGCGCGGCAACTTGCGGACTTCTTCCTTGATGAGATCGTACTCGCTGGTCAGCAGCACGATGCGGCCGCCGGGACGCACGACGCGCTGCAACTCGGCCAGGATGGGCGGATAGAGTTTGGCCGGGGTTTGCGCGCCGCGCAGCTGCTTGCCGAAGGGCAGATTGGTGGCCACCTTGTCGATCGAGGCGTCATCGAGCGGCAGTTGACGCGCGTCCCACTGGCGAATGTCGAGCGTCGAGGAGCTGGTCGGCTTTTTGCGATTGCCGCGCACGTTCTTGCGAGCGGCGTCGACCCGCTCCGGATCGATATCCCCGCCCAGGACGCGCCCGGCAGGCCCGGCCTGCATCCGTTCATAGAGGATGGTGCCGCTGCCGGCCATTGGATCGAGGAAGATGTCGTCCGGCTTCGGGTCGGTCAGCAGGACCATGGCCGCGGCCACCGACGGCCGCAGCGAGGCCGGCAACTCGACCTTGCGCTCGAACCGGTGACGCATGGTGCGGTCGCTCAGGCGCGCGCCCAGCAGGAAGGTCGAGCCGAGCAGATTGGCCCAGAACTCCACCTGCGCGTCGTCGGCCACGGGCGTCCAGCGCGGGTAGCGCTGCTTCAGGCTGCGCCAGACCGTCTCCGTCAGGTCCTTGCGCGAATATTCGAACTTGCCGTACTGGCGGCTGACGACGCGATAGGTGGGTGGGGCGCTGAAACGCCGGATGCGCAGGTAATCGTTGACGGCGTGGCCGAAGCCTTCGGAGGTGGCGACGAGGGTCTGGATGTCGCGCAGGTCGCGCCGCAAGCGAGTCAGGCGATCGTGGGCGGCGATCTGCATGAAGACGTCCTCGGTCGTGCGCAGCCGCAGCAGGTCGGCCGCCGGGCCGGGATAATCAAAGACGACGATGCCGTTCTGCTCCTTGGCAAAGAGGTATCGCACGAAATGGGCGTCTTTCAGCCGTTGGCGAATCTCCAGCCAGGCGATCTCTTCGACACCGGGCATGGTCTGAGCGTAGTAGATCATAGTGTTATTATCCGCCGGTTTTGCCAACCGGGCAGCCTTATCAGAATGAGAGCACGGGTTGAGGTGCGGTTGCCTCTCAAGGCTGGCTATCCCCTAGACCGACGCCCCAAGCAGGACGGCCAGAAACCAGACGAGAAAATCATATTTGAGATACTGGCTCAAACGCTCCAGCTGCGGCCCGCTGCGGTCGCGGGTGACGCGAATGATGACGTAGATGGCCACCGGAAAGACGCCCAGGCCAACGATGAAGACATAGATCCGCTTGTAGTCCCCAAAAAAATAGGGGGCCAGCATGACGAGGGCCGTCGCCCCCAGCAGGATGAAAAAGACGGTGCGGGCGGCGCGTGGGCCAATGGCCGTGGCGATGGTGCGGACTCCGTTGGCTTTGTCGCCCTCGTAATCGGCCAGCGTTTTCAGCACCTCGCGGCCGAGGATGCCGACGAAGACGATCGCCCCCAGCCAGAGCGACGGCCGCACGTTGCCCGCCGCCACGCCGCCGAACACCGGACTCATGGCCGAGATGAGGGCGATGGTCGCGTTGCCCAGCAGCACAGTGCTTTTAAGCCGGACGGAGTAGATGTAGAGCAGGATATTGGTGGCGACGACGATGGCCAGCGCCGCCGGATTGATGAACGCGGCCAGCACCACCGATAGCGCGGCCAGCGCCAGGGAGAAAATAAGAGCCGCGCGCGGCCGCACCATGCCGGACGGCAGCGGCCGTTGGGGCTGGTTGATGCGGTCGATATCGATATCGCGGTAGTCATTCCAGGCGTTGGAGGAGGCGGCGACGAACAGCGTGGCCAGCGCGGCCAGGATGACTTTGTCCCACGCGCCGGTGCCGGCGACGTACCCGCCCAGGAAAACAGCCAGAACACCGGTCAGCGTGGAGAGCGGCCGGCTGAGCTTGAAGAGTCCTTTTATCGTTTGACCCATGGTGAATTATTTTCTTTCCTTTTTCTCATTTTGCCCACTACTTTGGCGACACTGAGTGCATCAGTTCAAATCGGGACTTATCTGTCCAAGATTAATAGCAGTTGCAACTATTCTATCAAGTCGTGGGGGGATTCCCCTTATATGCGACAAAATACCTGTTGCAAATACCGAATTACTGATTATACTATTGTCTAAGTCTAGACGGGTTAGAGGAACTCCTCCCCCCAAACTGGCACGAGAGAAACGCGACTGGAACACCCCGACTAGGCCCAGGTTATAACCCACCCCCTCCTCGACCGGGTTATGATCGTCGGGTCTGAATGCTCCCCTCCTGGCATCAGATCCACGGCAGCCGCCTCGCAAGAGGCGGCTGTTTTGTTTCATGGGCCAAAAATAAAAACCACGGGTTCTGAAGATACAGCCGGCGCGCAGACAGATCGTTGTCTGACATGCCATGACTGTGGGAGAAACCCGTGGTTCCTGATTGCAGTGACTCCGTTGGGAATCGAACCCAAAACCTTGGGATTAAAAGTCCCCTGCTCTGCCGATTGAGCTACGGAGTCAGCCGGCCGATTGCTCGACCGGCTGAATTATACCCGATCGTGGGTTGCCGACAAAGCATCGGATACACTTGATAGCCATGGCACGAGAGAGAACCTACCGCACCGAGGCCATCGTCATTCGTCGCAGCGACTTTGGCGAGGCCGACCGCCTGCTGACCCTGTTCAGCGTCGACCGCGGCAAGGTGCGGGCTGTCGGCAAGGGGGCGCGCAAGCCGCAGAGCCGCAAGACCGGTCACGTGGAGCTGTTCATGCGCAGCAAGTTCCTCATCGCCGAGGGGCGCGATCTCGACATTGTGACCCAGGCGGAGATGGTGGAAGCCTACCCCGCGCTACGGGATGATCTGTTGCGCGCCACGTATGCCTCCTATGCCGTGGAGTTGCTGGATCGTTTCACCGTCGATGAGGACCCCCACCGGGATATCTACGACCTGTTGGCCGCCGGGTTGGGCTGGTTCGCCACGGTTCCGGCCGGGGAGCTTCTGCTGCCGGCGCGCTACTACGAGCTTCGCCTGCTGTCGTTGACCGGCTTCCAGCCGCGGCTGTTCAGTTGCCTCCATTGTGGGGAAGCCATCCGGGAGGAGGATCAGTTTTTCAGCGTCGAGCTGGGCGGGTTGCTTTGCGCCAACTGCGGGGCGGCCGATCCGCGGGCGCGGCCGATCTCGGCCGTGGGGGTGAAGGTGATGCGCTATTTGCAGTCGCGGCCGTGGGATGTCGTCGGTCAACTGCGTTTGCGCCCGGCGGTGCTGCACGAGATCGAGCGCATCATGCACGACTATCTGGTCCACATCCTGGAGCGCGACCTGAAAAGCGCCGACTTCATCCAGCGGCTGCGCCATGAGGCTGAACTGTTTGCCGACCGGGAGGAGTGATTCAGCTTGCACTGAATTAGCCACAACCTCACGGCCGCGTAACCACCGCCGCATCGACCCGATAGAACAGATGTGGTATAATCACTCTGTTACGTATGATGCAGAAACAGAGTACAACGACGACGCTTCCGGGCGTCTTTTCTACGCTTTCGGCCGGGTTCGAGCTGACCACGCGCTACTTGTGGCTGGCGCTCATTCCGGCCGCGCTCGACTTTTTCCTGTGGTTGGGGCCGCGCCTCAGCTTCCAGCCGCTCATCGAATCCATCGCCGCGCAGATGCCCGCGCAGACCATGCCGATTGACCCGCTGCCCTTGCTGGAGGCCGCCGCCGGGCGGTTGAATCACTTCACCTATCTGAGCGTCTCCGGCATGGGCGTGCCCGCGTTGATGACCGGGCTAACTCCTGATAAGACCCCCATCCAGCCCGAAATCATCGTCCGCGACGGCTTGGGGGCCTGGTTCGGCTATCTGGTGCTGTTCACCCTGGCCGGCTTGCTGCTGACGGCGATCTACTATAGTTTGATCGCCTACGCCCTGCGACGCACGGCCGCGTCGGCCATGGGGCAGGCGGCCCCCTTCACACCGATCGGCTTCGCGCGGCGAACCGGCCGCACCTGGCTCCGTCTGGTGGGGCTGGCCGTCCTGTTCCTCTTTCTGGTCATGCTCATTGTCTTTCCCGTGACGATATTGGCCGGCTTCCTGTCATTACTCAGCCAGGCAATCGGCACCGTGTTTATCCTGAGCGGGCTGATGCTGGTCATCTGGGTGATGATGTTTCTGAGCTACACCCCACAGGGGATGACGCTCAACCCCCGCTCCCTGCCGCAAGCCCTGGTGGAGAGTGTGCGCCTGTTCCGCGCCAATCTTCCCACCTCCCTGAGCCTGCTGTTCGTCGTCGTTCTGATTCGCCGGGTGCTGGAGGCGCTCCTGCTGTCGGCCGATTCAGGCACGTGGGTGACGGGGATCAACCTTCTGGCCCACGCCTATATCAGCACCGCACTCATCGCTGCCATGTTCATTTTCTATCGCGACCGTTACGCCGCGTTTCTTCGGAATGCGCAACCCACTAACAATTTGGATCAGGTGAAGCAGTAACTATGACCGCCAAGACCAAGCAAAACGACAATACAGCGTCAGTCGCCTACGACGCCGGCAATATCCAGGTACTGAAGGGGCTTGAAGCGGTGCGCCGTCGCCCCGGCATGTACGTCGGCGGCACCGATGTCAAAGCCTTGCACCACCTCGTCTTCGAGATCGTCGATAACTCCATCGACGAAGCCCTGGCCGGGCGCTGCGATCGCATCGAGGTCACCATTCATCCCGACTCCAGCGTCAGCATCAGCGACAATGGCTACGGTATCCCCGTGGCCGAGCATCCGACCGAGAAGGTCTCCGCGCTGCAGGTGGTCCATACCAGCCTCCATTCCGGCGGCAAGTTCGATAACGCGGCCTATAAGGTGTCGGGCGGTCTGCATGGTGTCGGCGCGGCGGCCGTCAACGCTCTCTCCGAGTGGATGGAGGTCGAGGTCAAGCGCGACAACGCCGTCTGGAAGCAACGCTACGAGCGCGGCATCCCCGTCACGCCGGTTGAGAAGATTCGCCCGCTGAAAAAGAACGAAGCCACCGGCACCACCACGACGTTCAAATTCGACCCCACCATCTTCACCGAGGACAACCACTATCGCTTCGAGATGATGGTCACGCGCTTCCGCGAGATCACCTTCATTACCAGCGGGGTCTTCCTTCACTTGACCGACGAGCGCGTCAGTCCCGGGCGGGAGATGAATTTCTACTTTGAGGGCGGTGTGCGCTCGTTCGTCCGCTATCTGAATCAGAACCGCAAGACGCTCCACGACCCCATCTACGCTCACAAGGAAGTGGATAACGTCGATATCGAGGTGGCCCTGCAATATACCGACGGGGTGGCCATCTCCGAGTTTGCCTTTGCCAACACCATCAACACGCCCGACGGCGGCACCCATCTGACCGGCGCGCGCACCGCGCTGACCCGCGTCGTCAATAACTATGCCCGCAAGAACAACTTCCTGAAGGAGAAGGACAAGAATTTCTCCTCGGATGACACCCGTGAGGGCGTGACGCTCGTCGTCAGCATCAAGCACCCCGATCCGCAATTCGAGAGCCAGACCAAGGTCAAGCTCATGAACGCCGAGGTGGCCGGGCAGGTGTCGGCCGTGCTGGGCGAGGCGCTGCAGACCTTCCTCGATGAAAGCCCGCGCGAGGCCAAGCGCATCATCGACCGCTGCCTCACTTCCTCCCGCGCCCGCGACGCCGCCAAGGCCGCCCGCGAGCTGGTCATGCGCAAGAGCGCCCTCGACAGCCTGACGCTGCCGGGCAAGCTGGCCGACTGCTCCGAGCGCGACCCGGCGCGGGCGGAACTCTACATCGTCGAGGGTGAATCGGCCGGCGGCACGGCCAAGCAAGGTCGCGACCGTCACTTCCAGGCCATCCTGCCCCTGCGCGGCAAGATCCTCAACACCGAGCGCGCCCGGCTGGACAAAATTCTGGCCAACAATGAGGTGAAGGCGCTCATCTCCGCCCTCGGCACCGGCATCGGCGAGTCGTTCGACCTCAGCAACCTGCGCTACGGCCGCACCATCATCATGACCGACGCTGACGTGGACGGCAGCCACATCCGCACCCTGCTGCTGACCTTCTTCTTCCGCTACATGCCCACGCTCATCGAGAACGGCCATCTCTACATCGCCCAGCCGCCTCTCTACGCGGTGAAACACGGCAAGGAGATCTCCTATGCCTATACCGAGGCCCAGCGGGAAGCGCTCATCAAGCGGCTCAACGGCCAGAAGATGAGCGTCCAGCGCTACAAGGGTTTGGGCGAGATGAACGCCGAGCAGTTGTGGGAGACGACGATGGATCCCGAGGTACGCACCC
>CAZZJN010000095.1:0-11098 GCA_964654505.1 uncultured Ardenticatenaceae bacterium
AGGTGCTGTTCGCCATCAATCTGGTCGCCTTTCCCGACACGCTCGATCCGGCGATCCTGGCCGAAATTTTGCGCGGCGGGGCCGAGAAGGTGGCCGAGGCGGGCGGGGTCATCGCCGGCGGCCACAGCGTCACCGACAAGGAACCCAAGTACGGGCTGGCCGTGACGGGTATCGTCCACCCGGCGGCCGTGCGGGCCAAGGGCGGCGCCCAACCCGGCGACGCGCTCGTCCTCACCAAGCCGCTCGGCGTGGGGGTCATCACCACGGCCCTGAAGCGCGAGCAGGCCGCCGAAGACCACGTGCGGGCGGCCGTCGACAGCATGAAGCGGCTCAACCGGCAGGCGGCACGGGCGGCCGTCGCCGCCGCGGCCCACGCCATGACCGACATCACCGGCTTCGGGCTGCTGGGGCACGCCCGCGAGATGGTCGCCCGGAGCGCGGTCGACTTCGTCTTCCGTCTGGCCGACCTGCCCTGGCTGCCCGGCACGCTCGACTACGGCCGCGCCGGCGCCTTCCCCGGCGGCATGGGCAACAACGCCCGCCACTTCGACCCCTGGGTGACGTTCGACGAAGACATCGACTTCCTGTATCGTGACTTGTTATTCACGCCGGAGACCTCGGGCGGGTTGCTCATCGCGCTCTCCCCCGCGGCCGTCCCCGGCTTTTTGGCCCAACTACCCGATGCGGCCGTCGTCGGCACCGTGACCGACGGCGACGGCCGCATTCGGATCAATCCATAACCAAGGAAAGGTAAAAGCAGATGGCAGACAAACTGGCTCAGGTTCGCGAACAATTCGATCGGTGGCGGGTCGATGGCCTGCTCATCAGCAGCGCGGCCAACCGGCGCTGGATCAGCGGCTTCACCGGCTCGGCCGGGCGGGTTTTGGTGACGCGCAGCAAGGCTTTACTGGCCACCGATTCGCGCTATTGGGAGCAAGCCGCGCGGCAAGCCCCCGAATTCGAGATCTTCCAGCTGAAAGGCAAGCCCGGCGAGCTGGGCGACTTCCTGAAGGCCGGCGGCGGGGTTCGCTACGGCGTGGAGGCCCGGCATGTGACTCTGGCCGACATGAAAACCCTGCGCAAAGAGAAGGATTTTCGCTGGAAGCCGCTCGACCAGACGCTGGAGGCGATGCGAGCCATCAAAACGGCCGAGGAGCTGCTGGCCATCCGCGAGGCCGCCCGCATCACCGACGACACCGTCAGCCAGGTGCCCCGGCTGGCGCGCGTCGGCGTGACCGAGGCCGAGATCGCCTGGGAGCTGGAGAAGTTCATGCGCGAATCGGGTGCCGACGGGCCGGGCTTTGACATCATCGTCGCCTCCGGCCCCAACAGCGCCCTGCCCCACCATCACCCCGGCGACCGGCGGCTGGAGGCGGGCGACATGATCGTCGTCGATCTGGGCGCGGCCGTGCGCGGCTATCGCAGCGACCTGACCCGCTCGTTCTACATGGGCGACTCCGCCGGCGAGGATTTCTGGGAGATCTACAACACCGTCCACCGGGCGCAGCTGGCGGCCATCGGCGGCATCAAGGGCGGCGTGACCGGCAAGGTGGTCGACGCGCTGGCCCGCGACCTCATCACCGCCGCCGGGCATGGCGACCATTTCGGCCACAGCACCGGCCACAGCCTGGGGCTGGAGATCCACGAGTTTCCCGGCTTCAGCAGCATGGCCGAGAAGATCATCATCCCGTCCGGGGCGACCATGACCGTCGAGCCGGGGATCTATCTGCCCGGCTTCGGCGGCGTGCGCATCGAGGATCTGGTGCTGGTGACGGACGAGGGGTCGGACTATCTGAGCCACGCCCCCAAGACGCCGCTCATCCCGCTGACATGAGTTATAGCGGCAGCGCGTCGAGCAGGGGCACGATCTCGCGCCAGTCATAGCCGGCCGCGAACCGGCGCGCGGCCGTGCCCAGTCGCTCCCGTTCGGCCGCGTCATCGAGCAGGTCGAGCGCCGACCGCGCCCATGTGGCCGGATCGTCGGCCAGCCGGATGACCTCGCCGTCGACCACCGGGAATCCCTCCGCGCCGACCGCCGTCGAGATGATGGCCTTGCCCGCGGCCATGGCCTCGATGAGCTTCAGCCGCGTGCCGCTGCCGATGCGTAGCGGCACGATATAGACCCGGCAGCCGTGGAGATACGGTTGCGTTTCGGGCACGCGGCCGGTGAGGGTCACGCCGTCAAGGTCGCGCAACGGCTCCAGCCGCGGATGCGGCCGCTGGCCGACAATGGCCCACGTCGTCTCCGGCCGGGCGCGCCTGATGAGCGGCCAGACCTCCTGCGCAAACCACAGCACGCCGTCGATATTGGGCCGGTAGTCCATCTTGCCCGTGAACACCAGGTCGAACCGCAAGGCGTCGGGCACCGGCCCGGATTGGGCGTATTCGGCCACGTCGATCGTGTTGGGGATGACGATGATCGTCGATTCCGTCGCGCCACCCAGAGCGAGCAGGTGATCGCGATCCGTCTCACTGACGGCGATGGCCGCGTCGGCCGTCGCCGTGGCCCACCGCTCAAAGCGAGCCAGACGGCCGACCTGCAGCGCGGAGTAGGCCGCCGCCGGCCAGCGCGACGGCCGTCGCCGGTCGGTCTGCAGCGAGCGACGTTGCAGCTCCGTCTCGGCGTTGTGGCAATCCAGGATGATCCGCGTCCCCGGCGCGACCTCCCGGACCACGCGGATGTACCGGGCCAGCTCGATGCCCTCGATCTGGACGGCGTCATAGACATCCGCCTGCAGCGCGTTCGTCAGCGCGGCCGTGTATTCGTCGCTGCGCAGGCGCAAGGCCAGGTCGGGATCGCCGGAGGTGAGCAGCTGCGCCAGCCGATCCGCCCCCGACCGTGGCGGGACGTCAACCGGCGGCAGCACGCGGCCGATGGCCTGCAGCGGCTCCAGCTCGCGCGGCCGATCCGGCTCGGCAAAGCTCAGCAAGGTCACGCTGTGGTGCCGCGCCAACGCTCGCAACAGGTGATAGTTGCGCAGGCTCGTCCCCTGCTGCGGGGGGTACGGCAGTTGCGGCGTCAGCACGAGGACACGGGTCATATCGCCGCCCCCACTGCCCGATAGACGGCCAGCGTCGCCGCGGCCGTCGATTCCCAGGTGAATCGCGCCGCCTGCGCCAGACCGGCCGCCCGCATCGCCTCGGCCAGCGACGGCATGGTCAGCACGCGGGCCAGCGCGTCGACCCAGGCCACCTCGTCATCCGGCTCCAGCGAGATGGCCGCCCGGCCCACGACCTCCGGCAGCGACCCGCGCGTGCTGGCCACCACGGGGCAACCGCCGTGCATGGCCTCCAGCGCGGGCAAGCCGAACCCCTCATAATGCGACGGCATGGCCAGAACCCCGGCCGCGCGATACAGATGGGCCAATTTCTCATCGGGCACGTTTTCGAGGTGGATGACGTGCTCCGTCAGCAGCAGACCCTCGATGGTCCGGAAAATCTCCTCGTAGATCCAGCCCCGCCCGCCTGCCAGAACGAGCGGGACGTCCACCGCGCCGCTGTCTCGCAGCTTGCGGTAGGCATGGAGCAGCATCACCAGGTTCTTGCGCGGCTCCAGCGTGCCCACAAACAGGATGAAGCCGCGGCCGACGCCGTACTCGGCCGCCGTCCGCGCAACTGTCTCGGCCGGGTAATGGGCGGTGTGGACGGGGTTGGCCGCCAGATGGACGGTCGTCACCTTCGACGGCGCGACGCCCAGCATGGCCAGCAGGTCGCGGCGGGTCGCCTCACTGTCGGACAGGATGTGGTCGGCCGCCGCCACCGCCCAGCGGATTTGGTCGCTGTAGTAGCGCCGGCTCTCGGCCGTCAGAAACTCGGGATAGAGCAGAAACGTCAGGTCATGGACGGTGATCACCCGCCGCCTCGCCCCGGCCGCGGGCGGGATGAAGTCGGGGCTATGGACCACATCCAGCTGATGGGGCCACAACTCCACGGCCAGCGTCTGCCGCTCAAAGCGATGGTGGCAGGGAGTCCACAGGTCGCGGCGGTCGAATCGGCCGTCGCCCGGCGGCAGGAAGGAGCGAGCCTCCCGGCGACTGTGGAATATGGTGAAGCGCTCATCACCCGCCAGACGGCCGAGGGCCTGAATGAGATGAATGGTATACTGGCTGATGCCGCCCATCCGGTAGGTGGGCAGCCGGCAATCGATCCCGATGTGCATAGAGTTGAAATTGTAAGGCGGATGAGCATGCCGCGGCAAATTGGCCCACCTGTGAGTGGATTAGTATAATGCCGATTACGTTGTCTGGTACACTGTATCGATCCAATCACCTGTTTCGCGGCCAACGGCCGCGCGTTATGACCACACCCGTCGCCGGGAGTTGACCCAATGACCAAGAACGCAAACACGAAACCCTCGAGCGAGACGCTCGACCAGGAAGTCAATGAGTTGCGGACACGCCTGGAATGGCTCGATGAGGAGCGCCGCAAGTCCGCCCGCAAGCTGGCCGAGCTGGAGCAGCGCAGCGAGCTGCAGGAGCGCGAGCTAACCGGGCGCGATCGCCGCATCCAGGAGCTGGAGAAGCAGCTGTCGCAGGCGTCGTCCCAACTCTCGCGCATCCCGATGATCGACACCCAACTGTCCCAGTTCCGCGACGACATCGTCAAGATGATCGAGCAGTACGACAAGCGCCGCATCGAGGCCGAGCGCGAGCTGGACCGGTTGCGCCGGGTCGAGCACGAGGCCGTCGGCCGCGAGATCACCGACATCCGCAAGGAGTTGCCGGCCATCGGCCGCCTGGAGCAGGAACTCCCCCTGCGGCAGGCCGAAGACGCGCGGCTGTCCACCCTGATCGGCGTGCAGCAAAACACCATGACGCAAATGGCCACCCAGATCGATAACGTCGAACGGTCGCTGACCTTCCTGGAGGAGAAAGAGCGGCAGGACAGCCGTAACATCGCTGAAATGCAGGCGACGCTTCTGGAAATCAACAAGCGATGGGAGCCGCTCAACGACCGTCTGTCGATCCTCGGCCAAAACCTGTCCAAGGTGCAGACGACCGCCCAGAACACGGGCGAATCACAGGCCCTGTTGCGCAAGAGCATCAGCGACTGGACCGAGCAGGTGCAGATCGGCGAGCACGAGCGCAACCAGCGGCTGGCCGGTTGGCAACGAACCATGGACGACCACGCCACCAGCCTGGAGCGATTCACCGCCGACTGGGTCAACTTCAACAACCAGTACAACGAATCGCGCGCGGCCGTGGCGGCCATGAACGCCCTGCAGACCCACCTCGAAAAGCAGCAGCGCGAGGCCAACGAACTGGTGCGCGTAGAATCCAAGCGCATGGAGTCCCGCTGGGACCAGTTCCAGGGCGAGGACGCCCGCAAATGGAAAAACTTCGAGGCCGACGCCCTGCAACGCCTGGCCATCAGCGACCGCCGGGAGCGGGAACTGCGCGAGCAACTCCACACCCTGGAAGAAGAGCTGGAGCGACTGGGGCAGGAATTGGGCCAGATCCTCCGGGTGCAGATCGCCCAATCGGAAGCCATCAAGAAGTGGCCCCTGACCTGGCTGGACGAGGTCGAAAAGGCCCTCGAGCAAAACCCGAACCGGCGACGGCAGCCCGCCCTCGTCCCCGTTCGCGAGGATTAGCCGCGGCCGCTCCCGCTCGTCACTCCTCATGCACGTCATCGGCACGGCCGGCCATGTAGACCACGGCAAATCCACCCTGGTGCAGGCCCTGACCGGCATCGATCCCGACCGGCTGGCGGAAGAAAAGGCGCGGGAGATGACCATCGACCTGGGCTTCGCCTGGATGACTCTGGCGGGCGAGGACGTCGGCATCGTCGACGTGCCCGGCCACCGCGACTTCATCGAGAACATGCTGGCCGGCGTCGGCGGCATCGATCTGGCCCTGTTCGTCATCGCCGCCGACGAGGGCATCATGCCCCAAACCCGCGAGCATCTGGCCATCCTCGACCTGCTGGCCGTGCCGCGCGGCGTCGTGGCCCTCACCAAGACCGACCTGATCGACGATCCCGACTGGCTGGAACTGGTCATGCTGGAGGCCGGAGAGGCGCTGCGGGGCACGGCGCTGGCTGATTCGCCTGTCGTGCCCGTCTCGGCCCGCACCGGCGCGGGGCTGGAGCAGCTGCGAAACGAGCTGGCTTCAGCGCTACACGAAATCGAGCCGCGCATCGACCTCGGCGCACCGCGCCTGCCCATCGACCGCGTCTTCTCCCTGCCCGGCTTCGGCACCATCGTGACCGGCACGCTGCTCGACGGCCGCCTGCGCGTCGGCGACGAGGTCGAGATCGTTCCCGGCCCCGGTCGCGGCCGCATTCGAGGCCTCCAGACGCACAAAACCCGGCTGGACGTCGCCCTGCCCGGCAGTCGCGTGGCGGTCAATCTGACCGGCATCGACCGCGACCAACTGCGTCGGGGACAGGTCATCACCGACCCCGGCCGCCTTCGGGGCACGCTCCTAATCGACGCCCAATACCGCCATCTGCCCGACGCCGACGCCCCCCTGCGGCACAACGTCGCCGTGAAACTGTTCGTGGGGTCATCGGAGACGGCCGCGCGCACGCGCATCATCGGCGGCGACCAAATCGCGCCAGGGGAGACGGGCTGGCTGCAACTGACCCTGAGCGAGCCGGCGGCCGTGGCCCGCGGCGACCGATTCATCCTGCGACGGCCATCGCCCGGGGCCACCATCGGCGGCGGCGTCATCCTCGACGCCCACCCCGGCCGTCGCCACCGGCGGTTCCGCCCCGATTCGGCCGAACGCTTCCGCTCTCTGGCCCTGGGTGACCCCGCCGATCTGCTGCTGCGCGCCCTGATCCGACTCGGCCCAACCCCCGTCAAAGGACTATGGGAAAAAGCGGGCTTGTCCGAGGCCGACGGCCAACCCCATCTGCAGCGTCTGATCGACGAGGGACAGATCATCGTGCTGGGCAAGGCGCTGGTCGCCGCCTCGACGGTCGAACAGCTGAAGGAGCAGATTCTGGCCGAGCTGGCCCGGTACCACGGCGAGGAGCCTTTGCGCGGGGGGCTGGACCGTGAAGCACTGCGCAGCCGGCTGAAGACGCCGCCGCCGGTGTTCGCCTTCGCGCGCGAGTCGCTGGTCGCCGCCGGGCTGCTGGCGGAGGCGGGCACGCTGCTGCGCCTGCCGGAGCATCGCGTCACCTTCAGCGCCGAGCAGGAGCGGGCCGTCGCCCGGCTCCTGGCCGAGATGGACAGCCTCGGCGTCCGGTCGCCCAGCGTGAAAGAGTGCAAGGCGGCCGTCGGCGAGGCGGTCTATTTCGCCCTCGTCGATCAGGGGCGGCTCATTCCCCTTCCGGACGACGTGGTCTACTCGGCCGCCGTCCATGCCCAACTGATCGACCGGCTGACCGGCTATCTTGGCGAGCATGGCTCCATCTCGGCCGCCGAGGCCCGCGACCTGCTGGGCACCAGCCGCAAGTATGCCATCGCCCTGCTGGAGCATCTGGACGAGTTGCACCTGACCCGCCGCTCGGGCGACATTCGCCTGCCCGCCCGCCCGCTCGTGTAGCCTGATTAACACCCCGCTTGTCAACCGGCATACTTGACATATTATTGCCTTCGGTTTATCCTTATGTCATGTGGTGCCACCGCGCCTCCTGGTGTCGGGTGTCTGTCGTTCCCTTGCGCCACACAACCGGGGAAACCCGGAAAGTCAGGAGTGTTACCATGAACCGATGGCATATCAACGGAAGAACCCGATTCATCTTCGTCGCGCTCGTTCTCGCCCTGTTTATCACCGGCGCCCTGAGCAGCAGCTCGCTGAACCTGAAGGCCCAGGGTGGCACATGGGAAGGGCGTTACTGGAATAACCGCAATCTGTCCGGCGCGCCCGCCCTCACCCGGCAGGACGCCACCATCGACTTCGACTGGGGCGCCGGGTCGCCCGATCCGCTCATCCAGCCGGACAACTTCTCGGCCCAATGGACGCAAACGGCCAGCCTGCCGGCCGGAACCTATCGCTTCTCATCGACGATGGACGACGGCATGCGCCTCTGGATCGACAACGTCCTGCTTGTCGATACCTGGATGGACGGCCAGGCCCGAACCATCACGGTCGATGTCTATCTGAACGCGGGCAATCATAATATCACCGTGCAATATTATGAGGCCGGCGGCGTGGCCGTGGCCCGGATGAACTTTGTGCTCATCAGCGGCGGCGGCCTGCCCACCCCGCCGGTGCCGGGCGACCAGTGGTTTAACGAGTACTTCTCGAATCCGAACCTCAGCGGCACCCCCGCTCTGACGGGCACGACCTCGGCCGTCAACTTCAACTGGGGCTTCGGCTCGCCCGCCCCCGGCTTCCCGGCCGACTTCTTCTCCGTGCGCTGGGTGCGCAATCTAAACCTCGAGCCGGGCCGCTACCGGTTTACGGCCACGGCCGACGACGGCGTGCGCGTCTGGGTCAACAACGCCCTGATCATCGACCAGTGGCGAATCCAGGCCCCGACCACCTTCAATGCCGAGATCGACATATCGGGCGGCCAGGTGCCGGTCAAGGTCGAATATTTCGAACAAACCGAGCGCGCCCAGGTTTCACTGAACTGGGCCAGAATCGCGGCTCCGACACCGCCTCCGCCGCCTCCGCCACCTCCGGCGCAGACCGGCTTCGCCGCCGAATATTTCAACAACCGCGATCTCGCCGGCTCGCCCGTCCTGACGCGCAACGATCCTGCGGTCAACTTCAACTGGGGTCACGGCTCGCCTGGCTCGCAAGTCCCGGTCGATAACTTCTCGGCCCGCTGGAACGCCAATATGAACTTCGCCCCCGGGCGGTACCGCTTCTCGGCCTCCAGCGACGACGGCGTGCGCGTCTGGGTGAACAACCAGCTCATCATCGACGCCTGGCGGGATCAGCCGGTGCAGACCTTCACCGCCGACGTGGATGTCAGCGGCACGGTCCCGGTGCGCATCGAGTATTACGAAGCCACCAACCTGGCCGAGATGCGCTTCTCCTTCACCCTGATCTCCGGCCAGTCGGGCACGGGCGGCGCCTTCCCCGGCACGGCCACGGTCACATCCTACCGGCTCAACGTCCGGCAAGGCCCCGGCACCAACTTCGGCATCATCACCACGCTCAGCACCGGCAACACCGTGAACCTGACCGGGCATCGCAACGGCGACGCGACCTGGGTGCGGGTATCGCTGCCCAACGGCGCGATCGGCTGGGTCAGCGCGCTCTACGTCCGGACCAGCATCCCAATCAGCGGCCTGGTGCCGATCGTCGGCTCGGATCCGCTGCCGCCGCCGTCCACACAGCCGGGGGCCACAGTCATCACCGGCGCACTGAACGTTCGCACCGGGCCGGGCGTCGGCTTCCCGTCCTTCACCCAGATCACCAACGGCACGACCGTCACCCTGCTGGGGCGGAACGCGGCCGCCACCTGGGTCAAGGTCGCCTTGCGCGACGGCCGCCAGGGGTGGGTCAACGTCCACTTCCTGAGCACCAACGTCCCGGTCAGCAGCCTGCCGGTCCTCAGCAACTAATCGTCACAACTGACCTTGCGAGCCTCCCTAGTCGATAGCGACCAGGGAGGCTTTTTTTGTTGGCCAATCGTAAATCGCCCATTAGCCATAGGGGCGAGACAACTGGCGAACCACGTATTTTGCCCGGCCAAAAGCTCTCGCGCCGGTTGTCCCGCCCGTACAAGTACAAGTTTTTCGCCCTGGCTTTTTTGTTTTTGGCGTGGGTCGCATTACAATTAAGGTGACCGCGCGAAAGTCGGCAAGCCCACGAACAAGCGGCTCCGGAGTTCACCATGTTCGCCTTCGACATTCCTCCTCTCACCAGTCAGGTCCTGTTCGGCGCGCTGTTCATCTTCGCCCTGCGCGTGATCGGCATCACCATCAGCACCGTCCGCGTGTTGATCATGATGCGGGGCAAGAAAGCGGCCGCCTTCGTGGCCGGGTTCTTCGAGGTGCTGACCTACGTCGTGGCCATCGCCGAGGTCGTCAACAACCTCGACAACGTCTGGAACGTGCTCGGCTACTGCCTGGGCTTCTCGGTCGGCACGCTGCTGGGCATGATGGTCGACGAGCGGACGGCCACCGGCTTCACCAACATCCGCATCATCTCGCGCTACAAGGCCCAGAGCATCATCGAGGCCATCCACGAGGCGGGCCACGGCGCGACGGTCGGCTGGGGCCACGGCCGCGGCGGCACGGTGGGCATGATCGTGGCCGTCGTGCGTCGCAAGGAGACGTATTTGATCTGTGACATCGTCGAAACGATCGACCCCAACGCCTTCATCACCATCGAAGACGCCCGTTCCGTCCGGCGCGGCCACATGCAGATCGGTCATCATGAGAAATAAGGAAAGATAATCATGACCACCATCACCCTGCTCGACGGCAGCCTGAGGCTGTCCATATCCTGCGAGGAATCCGATAATGAGTTCGAGGACAACATTTGCCTGTGCTTCGAGGAAGATTGCCCGGAGGATGAAAAGGTTCTCGCGGCCGATGAGGTCAGCATCTACCTCACGCCGGAGCAAGCCGCGCTCATCGTGCTGGAGCTGAACCGCGTGCTGGAGTCACAGCGAGGCGGGGCGACCGGCCACGCCTGACGCCGGTTTCGTCCCCGAAACGAAGCCGGAAATTGTGGACAATCGGGACCAATCATGGACGCAAATACCAATCGCAAGAAAGTAACTATCCTCGACCTGGCGGCCAAAAAGCGGGACGGCGAGCCGATCACCATGCTGACCGCCTATGATTACACCGGGGCGCTGCTGGTGGACGCGGCCGGGATCGACTCCATCCTCATCGGCGATTCGCTGGGGATGGTGATGATGGGGCTGGACAGCACCGTGCCCGTCACCGTGGAGGAGATGCTCCACCACTGCCGCGCCGTCGCTCGCGGGGCCAAATACGCCCATCTGGTGGGCGACCTCCCCTTCCTGTCCTATCAGGTCAGCGTCACCGAGGCCGTGCGCAACGCGGGGCGCTTCCTGAAAGAGGGCAACGTCGACGCCGTCAAGCTGGAGGGCGGCCGCGAGATGGCCGACACAGTGCGCGCCATCGTAGCCGCGGGCATCCCGGTCATGGGCCATCTCGGCCTGACGCCGCAATCGGTCAGCAAGCTGGGCGGCTACCGGACGCAGGGCCGAACCG
>CAZZJN010000096.1:0-10943 GCA_964654505.1 uncultured Ardenticatenaceae bacterium
ATGGCGTGTAATCGATGCCCGCTCGGTCGAGCGTCCGGCGAATTTCGGCCTGCGTATCGTCGGCGTGACTGACGAGTGTATCATAGACGAAGGCGCGCCTCGCGAGCGGGTCGGCGATGTCGGCCGCGGCCGAGAGGTCGGCCTGGTTGGCCATGATGACGTAGAGCCGGTCCCCTTCCCAGCCGGGTTGCCCCACAAGGAAATAGAGGACACCCAGCGCAAGCAGAGCGATTGCGGCCGCCCCGATCGTTATCCGCCGGCCTTCTCCACCCGCTCGATGAGTCGCCAGGAGGGCGGGGATGGTTAGCAGCAAGATCATCAGCGCCCCGACCCCGACCGACCGGAGGGTGAAGAAGAGCACGTCGCGAGAGCCGAGGTTGAGGATGAAGCCCAGTTCGTCGGGATCGACGAAGAGCAGCGGGGCGGCAACGACCAGGCCTGTCAGCAGCGCGGCCGCGCGCCAGTCATAATGTCGCGCATCGCCAACGCCTCGGGAAGAGACGGCCGCGACCAGCCATCCGATAACTGACAGGAGGCCGAGCAGAATAATCTGCTGACCGTTATAGCCGTAGGCCGCGCCCATCGTCAGCAACGCGACGCCAATGACCAGGCCCAGCAAACCGAGGGAGGGCGGGCCGGCATCCGGGTTATCCTTCGCCCGGGTGGCGAGCAGATAATGGAATGTTCGCCCGGTGGCCAGACCAAACGCGGCCGCGGCCGCCAGATTGAGCGCGGTGTCGAGCCATGACCCCAGCGCTCCCCAGAGGAACCAGGGCCAGATGATCAGCGTCGCTGCCAGAATGGCCGGCCAGAGCGGCCCACGGCCCACGGCCGGTTCGATTCCGGCTCGCCGCCCCAGCCAGGCCAGGACAAACAGATAGGCGAGCGCTCCGGCGATCTGCAGCAAGGCGGCCGCCTGGGCCGCGGGAGGATGAACGAGTTGGACAGGCAATACCAGCAGCGCGAACCATCCGGCCGCCATCCACACGCGCAGGATGGGGCGATAGAGGCGGTTCTGCATCAAGGCCAGGCCGAGCGCGCAAGCCAATAGCGTCGCTCCCGCATGGCCGGCCACGGCGCCGCTCCACAGGCCGCGACCTGCCATTCCGCCGCCGGCGAGGGAGAACTGCTCCACCAGCCAGACGATCGGATAGATGAGGAAGGCCAACCCGACGATCCAGGCGGCGATCAGCAGCACGCAGCCCACCGCTGAACTGTTTGAGGCGGGACGTGGTTCGATGGTTTCGGACGTCGGCTCATTCATAGGGTCAGGTCAAATCCGCGGTTGGCGATGACGTCGCGATACCAGAAAGCGCTATCCTTGGGGAGGCGTTGCTGGGTCTCATAATCGACGTAGACGAGGCCGAACTGTTGCTCGTAGCCCTTGGCCCACTCGAAGTTGTCCATGAACGACCACACGAAATAGCCGGCCAGCGGCACGCCATTATCCATTGCGCGACGGGCGGCGGCGAAATGATCCTGGAGATATTTCTGTCGCCGGAGGTCGGAGATGCGTCCCTCATGGTCAGGTTTTTCGATGAAGGATGTGCCGTTCTCGGTCACGTACATCTTGGATGGGCCGTATTCGAAGTAGATTCGATTCAGCAGGCGATAGAGACCTTCGGGGTAGATCTCCCAGTAGGCGCGCTCTTCGACGCCGGAATACATGTCGCATTTGGGCAGGTCGGGAAACACGGTCTGGGGCCAGTTATCGACGGCCGTCTCGTCGCGAATGATATTGCGCATGTAAAAATTCACCCCCAGGAAATCGGTCGGGGCGGCGATGGCCTCAAAATCGCCCGGCTGAATGAAGTCCATTCCCTGCGGGAAGAACGGCTCGTAATGTGTGACGGCGTCGGCCGGGTATTCACGGCCGTAAAGGGGGCTGATGAACCAGCGGTTGAAAGTGCCGTCGTAGATTCGTGTCAGGCGGGTGTCGGCCGGGCTGTTGGAGGCCGCGACGATGCCTTCGAAGTTGAGGGTGATGCCGACCTCGCTGGACGGGCTATTGGCGCGGATGACCGGCACGGCCCAGCCGTGGGAGAGCAATAGATGATGGGCGGCACGCACGGCCGCGGCCGTATCGCGCCAACCCGGCGCGTCCTCGCCAAGCTGATAGCTCAGAATGCTGGCGCACCAGGGTTCGTTATGGGTGATCCAGGCCCCGATGCGGTCGCCGAGATGGCGAGTCACGACGTCGGTGTATTCCACAAAGGCTTCGGCCGTCGCCCGTTCCGGCCAACCGCCGCGATCCTGCAGTGCTTGCGGCAAGTCCCAATGATACAGAGTGGCAAAAGGCTTGATGCCCGCGTCGAGGAGGCTGTCGACCAGGCGACTGTAGAAGTCCAGCCCGGCCTGATTCACTCGCCCGCGGCCTTCCGGTAAAATGCGCGTCCAGGCGATGGAGAAACGGTACGCTTGCAGACCGAGCGATTTCATCAGGGCGATGTCTTCCGGCCAGCGGTGGTAGTGATCGCAAGCTACGTCGCCGGTGCTGTTGTCGATGATATTCCCCGGCGTATGCGTGAATCGATCCCAGATGGATTCTCCCTTTCCGTCCTCGTTCCAGGCGCCTTCGATTTGATACGCTGCGGTTGCCGTTCCCCAGACGAAATCTTCGGGGAAGTTCACTGTTTTCGACATATGGTTCCTCTTTATCGGTAAGGTTTCGGTCGGGCTGAACTGCCGAATGCCGGTCGATCCTACGCGATTCGGGTTATATGGCAACCAAAGGATTGCAATCAACAGGTTGATTGCAACAGTTTGAAGGATTGGGGTGGATAACGGTATACTTGCGGGCAACTCGCTTATGGACCCACTGCAGTTTCTCGATGTTCTGGATTCCTCCCTCTCCGAGGCCGAATTAAGCGCGCTTTGCCGGCAGTTCGGGGTGGCGTTTGGTGCGTTCCCCGGCGCAACCCGGCGAGAGAAAACGCGCGAATTTCTGGGCTACATCCAGCGCAAGGGGCGAATGGCTGGGTTGGCCGAAGCAACCACTGCCTTGCGGCCCGACCTGATTCCGGCTGTGGCCCTGCTCTTCGAGGGCAAGGAGCAAGACCTGGCCTGGATTGACGAACTGGTGGTCGATGACGATCGCGGCATGGAGTCGGGGCTAACCTGGCGATGGCCGTCATCGACGCCCGCCGGTAAGGCGCCTCAGGAGATGCCCTCTGCGCGAGCAAGCGCTCCCTTGTCGGCTATGCCCAATCCCTACACCCCCGGCCGCATGGTCACGGATAAGGCGATGTTCTTCGGCCGCGCGGCCGAACGGGAGCAACTTCAGCGATATCTTTCCGGTGGCGAGAATGTGGCCATCATCGGTGGCCGCGGGTTTGGCGGCTCGTCGCTGCTATATCACATGGCCCGAAGCTTTGACGATGCGCCTCAGCAACTGAGCGCCTATGTCGATCTGAAAGACCCCGCTCATCAAACGTTGCCCGGATTGCTCAATTCGATCTGGCGTCAATGGTGGGGCCGAGTCAGGCCGGGCAAGGCGCCTCATATTCGGATCATGCCGGAATTTGTGACCGCGGTGCGCAAGTTGAACGCTGCCGGCTATCGCCCTCTCCTCTTTCTGGATGAACTGGAGCAGCTTGTCTGGCGGCCGTCCCTGTTTGGCGACAGCTTTCTCGATGTCTGGCGTGAACTGATCGATGGCGGTCAGTTCGGTTTGACGCTGACCAGCCACGCCTCTCCGGCCGATTTGCTGGCCCAGAACGGCTACTCCTCCAGCTTCTACACCTCGCTGCAATCGATCAATCTGGGTTTACTCACCCAGATAGCCGCTAGCGACGTGCTGGCCGTCCCCCTGCAACGAGCGGGGTTCGATGTGTCGGGCGAGATTGTGGACTACTTTGTTGACAAAGCCGGGCCGCACCCGTTCTTCCTGCAGATCGCCGGGCGTTATTTGTTCGATTCCCTGGCGGAGCGATCCTACACTCGCAGTGAGGTGGACAGACTGTTCACCCTGGCAGCCGAGCCGTTCTGGCAGGAGCTTTGGGATTCGATGACGCCTCTGGCGCAAGAGTATTACCCGACAAACTCCTCGATGATCTTCGAGGGGATGGCCGGGCGACAATGGCGCATCATCGCCAACAAAGGGCTGGCAATCGCCGACGAGGAAGGCATCCGGCCATTCAGCTCCGGGTTTGCCGACTGGCTTGGTCGCATGCGGGCGGCCGTCGAGGCGGCCGAGGCGGTAGTTGCCGCCTGACTCCATCAGTCATATTTTCACGCCAACTGCCACATACATCTTTTTATTTGTGAGGATTAATACCATGAAACGAGCCGTCAGCATCAGTATTGGATCGTCCAAGCGGAACAGCGCCATCGAACTCGACTTGCTGGGTGAGAAAATCCGCATCGAGCGCATCGGCACCGACGGCGATATGGAGCGCGCCGCCCAGCTCTATGGTGAACTGGACGGCAAGGTCGACGCTTTCGGCATCGGCGGTACGCTGTTGGGGTTAACCGTTGACGACAAGTATTACAAATTCAAATCCGTCCCGCATCTCATCCGTCATGTGAAGCAGACGCCCATTGTTGACGGGACGGGGGTGAAGAAAACGCTGGAACGACGGATGGTGTCCTACATGGAATCCCAGATCGGCGTGCCCCAACCGCGTCGGGTTCTCGTCACCAGCATGACTGATCGTTGGGAGATGGCCATACCCTTTCACGAAAAAGGGTATGAGTGTGTTTACGGCGACATGATGTTTGCGCTAGGGCTACCGATCCCGATTCGCTCGCTGAAGAATGTAAAGCGCCTCGCCGCGGTGCTCATGCCTGTGGTCTCCCGCCTGCCGTTCGAATGGCTTTATCCCGTCGGCGAAAGCCAGGAGAAGCGTACGCCCAAGTTCGGCAAATGGTATGATTGGGCGACGATCATCGCCGGGGATTGTCATTATGTTAAGCATTTCATGCCCGATCGCCTGGACGGCAAGATCATCTGCACTAACACGACCACCATGGAAGATGTGGCCGACTTCCGCAACGCGGGTGTGGCTTATCTGGTGACGACGACGCCCCGATTGGGTGGGCGCTCTTTCGGCACGAACATGATGGAGGCCATGCTGGTGGCCATTAGCGGCAAGAAGCGAAAACTGACGGACGATGAATTAACCGAATTAATCGATCAGTTGGGGCTGCACTCCAACATCGATCCGTTGAATCCCGATAGCCTGAAACTGGTTGAAAAAGCCGCCTAGATGGCGGCCGCTCGACACGTCCGGTCTCTCGAAATGTGTGCCCGGTCGGGGAGACCGGCGCAAGTTAATCTGCCCCGCGTTCAGAGGCCAGGCCGGGCTTCAGTTTCGGCAGGATATCGGCGACGAAGGACTTCGCCCGCAATGCGGCCGTACCCACATAGCCCCCGGCATCCATCAACCGGTGCACCTCATCGGCCGCCAGGTAAGCGGTCAGCCGCTCATCGGCCGTCAGCAACGCCACCAACGGATTTGGTTCTTCTCGCCGCGTGGCCTCCCACGCCTGCAAGCTTGCCTCGCGCAGCCACTCGTGGACTTCCTGCCGGTCGGCTCCGTTGCGCACGGCAGCCATCAACACCCGTTCCGTCGCCGCGAAAGGGCCGTAGCGGGCCAGGTTGCGGCCGATCTGATCGTGATCGAAGGTCATCCCCTCGACGAGACCGGTCGCTCGCCGCAACATCTCATCCACGGCCAGGAAGCTCTCCGGCAGAAACAGGCGGCGGTTGGCGCTGTCGTCGAGGCTACGTTCCAGAATGGCCTGACTGGCATTGTCCCAGGCCACGCCTGTTTGGGCGGCCACAAACCGCGCCAGAGAGCAGATGTTTTCGGCTATTACGGGGTTGCGCTTGAAGGGCATGGCCGATGAGCCGACTTGCCGCTTGCCGAACGGCTCGGCCCATTCTCCAAACGGCGGTGATTGCAGCACGCGGAAGTCGAGCGCAAACTTATGTAAAGATGAGGCGATACCGGCCAAAACCTGCTGCAAGCGCAAGTCCTGCTGCCGCGAGTACGTCTGCCCGGCGATCGTGAAGTAGGGCAGGTCGAGGCGGGCCATCGCCAGGGCTTCCATTTGCTCGGCCGACATCTCGGTGCCTTCCAGCAGTTCGACAAAACTGGCCTGGGTTCCGACCGCCCCTTTCAGGCCTTTGCCGCGCAATCCGTCGCTGAGAGCTTCCAGTTGCCCGAAGTCCTCCCATAAGTCCTGGGCATACATGGCCAGGCGATAGCCCAGCGTGGTCGGTTCGGCCGGCTGGATGTGGGTGTGGGCCATCATTGGCAGATCGGCCGTCTCCTCGATCCGCCGCGCAAATGCCAGCAACAGGCGACGCAATGACTCGACCAGCAGCCGCAACGCCTCGCGTTGGCGCAAGACGTCGACGTTGTCGGTGATGTCCGCGCTGGTCGCCCCCCAGTGGATGATGCCTCCGCCCTCCGGACATTGCTCGGCATAGGCGCGAATCTCGGCCATCACATCATGACGAGTCTCTCGCTCGATTTGCAGCGCGCGCTCGATGTTGACCTCGTCGGCGTGAACTTCCAGGTCGGCCAGCTGTTCGGCCGATACCAGTCCCGCCACATGCTGTGCGGCCGCCAGCGCCACCCATACCCGTCTCATCGCTCGCCGCTTGTAGACTTCGGACCAGACGTAACGCATCTCCTGGCTGCTATAGCGCCAGGTGAACGGAGAAATGTAGTTGCGATGGTCGAATTGAGTCATGGTCTTGAGCGAAAAGCATCAAGGAATTTGTAGGGATAAACTGATATCGACTACCGTATGGTTCGTTAGGACAGCGCCCGCGCCGCGCCGGAATGTTGTCGCCGCTTGCGAAGCAAACCTTCGCCGGAATAGAGTATCAGCGCCAGCCAGATCAACCCAAAGCCGACGACGCGCGATGGGCCGAACTCCTCGTGATAGATGAGCACGCCGATGAGAAACTGCAACGTCGGCGCTATATATTGGAGCAGGCCGAGCGTGGTCATGGTGATCTTGCGCGCACCGGATGCGAACAGGATCAGGGGGACGCTGGTCACCACGCCCGCGCCCATAAGCAGCAGGTTGGTGGTTATGCCGGAATGGGCCAGCGCGCCGACTCCGCGCATTTCCTGCAGGAGCAAAAAGCCAAGCGCCGGCAGAAAGAGAACGGCCGTCTCCAGGAACAGTCCCTCGGCCGAGTTGAGGGCCGCTGTCTTGCGGATGAGGCCATAGAAGCCGAAGGTGAAAGCCAGCGTCAGAGCGATCCACGGGAAAGCGCCGTAGCTGAATGTCAGATAGAGCACGCCGGCCAAGGCCACGCTGAGGGCCAGCCATTGCGCCCCGCGCAACTTTTCCTTGAGGATGAGGTAGCCGAGCAGCACGTTGACCAGCGGGTTGATGAAGTAGCCGAGGCTTGTCTCGACGATGAATCCGGCGTTGACGCCCCAGATGTAGACAAACCAGTTGACTCCCAACAGCAGGCCGGACAAGACGAAGGTCAGCAGGACGCGCGGCCGATGTAACGCACCATCCAGCCAGCCCCAGTGACGGCGAACGGCCAGCACCAGCCCGACGAAAACCAGCGACCACGCGATTCGGTGGGCCAGAATCTGACCGGCGGGAACCTCGTGGAGCGCCTTCCAGTAGATCGGCAGCAGGCCCCAACACACATAGGAGATGGCCGCATAAATGACGCCTTTGTTCATGGTCTAACTCGATAGATAAACAGACGCCGGGACACCACGAACAGGGTACGTGTGTCCCGGCGTTGAACTGATTAGCGACGCGCCTGATAGTTGGGCGCCTCCTTGGTGATGAGAATATCGTGGGGGTGGCTTTCCTGCAATCCGGCGTTGGTGATGCGGACGAATCGGGCTTTGTCGCGCAATTCTTCCAGGTCGTGGGCGCCTGTGTAGCCCATGCCGGAGCGCAAGCCGCCCATCATCTGATAGACCACGTCGCGCAACTGGCCCTTGAAGGGCACCTGTCCTTCGACACCTTCGGGCACCAGCTTGTCGCGGATCTGCCCGCCGGCCGGGCCGCCCGTCGGCGACGAGACGCCGCTGCCGTAGCGGTCGGCGCCGAAGCCCTGCATCGCGCCCATGCTGCCCATGCCGCGATACACCTTGTAGCGACGCCCTTCGTAGATGACGATCTCTCCCGGACTCTCCTCCAGCCCGGCCAGGAGCGAACCGAGCATGACCAGGTCGGCCCCGGCGGCCAGCGCCTTGACGATATCGCCGCTGTACTTGATGCCTCCGTCAGCGATCAGCGGGATGTTTCGCGCCCGGCAAACCTCGGCGCAGGCGGCGATGGCTGAGATCTGCGGCACGCCCGACCCGGCGATGATGCGGGTGGTGCAGATGGATCCGGCGCCGATGCCGACCTTGATCGCGGCCGCCCCGACCTCGATCAGGTCTCGCGCGCCGTCTGGGCCGGTCACATTGCCGGCGATGATCGGCAGCGCGGGATGGCGGCGTTTGGCCGCTTGCACGGTTTCCAGCACCAGGCGCGTATGGCCGTGGGCGGTATCGATGGTGGCCGCGTCCAGCCCCGCCTCCACCAGCAGGTCCAGCCGGGCCAGCGCCTTGTCGCCGACGCCGATGGCTGCCGCGCAGAGAAGACGGCCGCGTTCGTCGGTTGCCCCGTGGGGATAGTCGATCTTCTTGAGGATGTCCTTGACGGTGATCAGCCCTTTCAACCGGCCGTTTTCGTCCACCAGCGGCAGCTTTTCGATGCGATGCCGGTGAAGGATGGCCTTCGCGTCTTCCAGGCTCGTGCCCACCGGCGCGGTGATCAGATTCGCGCTGGACATGAAATCCGCGATAGGTTGGGGGCCGGGGATGACAAAGCGTATGTCGCGATTGGTTAATATGCCGACCAGATGGCCGCCCTCGTCAGTGATGGGGATGCCGGAGATGTGGTAGCGGCTCATCAAGGCTTCAGCCTCGGCCAGAGTCGCCTCCGGGTGCAACGTGAGCGGATCGACGATCATGCCCGACTCTGACCGCTTGACCTTGTCAACCTCTTCGGCTTGCTCGGTCGGCGTCAGGTTGCGATGGATGACCCCGATCCCGCCCAGCCGCGCCAGGCCGATAGCCATGTGGGCTTCGGTGACGGTGTCCATCGCCGCCGACATGACCGGCAGGTTGAGATGGATATCGGCGGTGAGGCGGGTCCGCAGGTCGACTTCCGCGGGTAATACTTCCGAATAGCCGGGCGCCAGCAAGACGTCGTCAAACGTCAGCGCCAGATCGCCATATTCCGGTGCGAACTTCATCGCGGAACCCCCTCCGGCATTTGAACCACCAGAAGTGGCTGTCTGCCGATCGTATTAGCTTTGCCGCCGCGGTTTGGGTTTATTCACCCGTTGACGGCGACGACTGAAGATTTGCGGCGCGCGGTTGTTGCGCGACAGGGCGATCCAGGCGCCGGTGAGAGCCAGCGCGACCGCCATCAGGAACGAGTAGGTGATGACCGACCCGCCGATGGTTGGCTGGTCGGGGCGGAAGAATTCCAGGAAAGCCCGGCCCGCGCCCCACCAAACCATGAACAGGCCGAAGAGCGTGCCCGGCTTCCACTTGTCCCGGAAGCGGCTGTTCAGGGCGATCAGCACGACGAACCCGAGGATGAGCCAGATGGACTCATAGAGGAAGGTCGGGTGGAAGCGAGTGTCGAGAGGGAATTGGGTTAAATCAGCGTACTGCGGCAGGCGATAGGGGGCGTCGATGAGGATGCCCCACGGCCGCGTGGTGGGCGGTCCATACAATTCCTGATTGATGAAGTTGCCCCATCGGCCGATGCCTTGGGCGATCAGCAACGCCGGCCCGGCCACGTCAGCGTAGTGCCAGAAGTTCTGGCGCCGGCGGCGGATGAAGAACCAGCCCACAACGGCTGCGCCGATGAAGCCGCCCAGAATATTGATGCCTCCGGCGCGGATGTTGATCACATCCCAGAAGGATTGGAACTGAGTGCCGCGGCCGCCAAATACCTCCAGCAATACAAAGGTCAGGCGTGCAAAGATATAACCGCTGAAGATGACGACAATCAGGCCATTGAAGAATTCATCGACGTTCTGATTGCGCCTGGCGATTTCACGCGCGGCCCAGATGACACCGATGGCGATGCCCAAGGTTACCAGGATACCGTACCAATAAATGGGAAACCCGCCGCCGATGGGAATTGTGAAGGCGACCGGGTCGATATTAAGTCCGTCCAGCATAGTTCACCCGTGATAATGGTTTTCTTCCGCCCCATGCTGTCACATGGCCGGAAGCTGCTCAATTATTCCAAATAGCCCAGACCGCGCAACCGCTGACGCAGCAGTTCATCGCCTTCCAGATCGACGATCGTGCCGGCCGGTTGTTTGTCGCCTTCCCGTTTGGCTCGCTGGATCATCTGATCGAGCGATTTCTCCAGAGTAGCGGCGGTCACCGGATATCGCTCGATCATGTTATCGCCTTCCAACGGGTCGGCCGTCAGGTTATACAGTTCCTCGGGCACGTCCTCAACCTCGATCAGCTTGACCGCCGCGCCGTCGTGCTCACTGGATGGCCGTACCACAGCCCGCCTGACTGACAGACAGCGGAATTTTTCCAGCAACTCCGGTTGGCGCGACTCGACGGCCTTCACGAAATTGAGCGGCGGGTAGATCTCGCTGTAGGCGGTCCGCTGTTCGGGATCACGACCGGCAAGCGTATGGCGCAGGCTTAGCCGGCGAACGTTCGAGCCGTCATCGCCGAGCATCTCGTCGACAACTGCGGCTTGCTGTTCGGTCCGGGTGGCTGCATCCAGAATCGAATGAAAGATGCGCCGCGTGCTGACCGGTGTGTCGTTCCGCGTCCCGGCTTCTATGCGGTCCGGCCAATGGACGATGAGCGGGACATGGACCAGTTCCTCGTAGGCCACGAACGAATGGCCGATGAGATCATGGTCGCCCAGGCCGTCGCCATGGTCGGCCACGATGATTGTTAGCGTGTCGCGAT
>CAZZJN010000097.1:0-8159 GCA_964654505.1 uncultured Ardenticatenaceae bacterium
TTTCGTCACTCGTCATTCGCGTTTCGTCAAGGGTCGTTCCCGCCGGCATCGTCACCACCGGCGCGGGCGGCGGCTCCTGGGCCTCGTCGACGGCCGCCGGATCGGGTCGGGTCGGCGCGTCTTCCTCGGTCGATTCGTAGCCCAAATAGTCATCTTCGTCGTCGGCCGGCGGTGGCACGCTCTCAGCGGCCGCGGGCACATAGGCGGGCGCGGGTTCGGCCAGCGGGCGGGCGTATACGGCGCCGCCGTTGGCCTCGGGCATGAAGTCGAAATCGTCGGGCGGTCCGAAGTCGTAGTCGTTCGGCGGCGCGGGCGCTCGTCTCGTCCGGGTCGCGTCCTGGGCCACGGTTAGCTTCGTCTGCACGCTGTTGGCCAGGATCGAGAAGGTTTCTCCCTCGGCCTGAACCGTTCCACGGGCGACGATGATCTGGTTGACCTGAACCGCCTCGCGATGGACGGCCCACACCTTGGGGAACATCACCAGATCGATCTTGCCGTCCAGGTCCTCCAGGGTGACGAAAGCCATCGGCTGCCCTTTTTTGGTGTTCAACGTGCGCAGCCCGGACACCATCCCGGCCAGAGTGATATTTTTGCCGTTCCAGGCGCTATCCAGCTCGCCGGTGCGGGTGGTGGCGACATCTTTCAGTTCGGCCAGCTTGTGCTCCAGCGGATGCTCGGTCAGGTAGACGCCGATCAGCTCCTTCTCCCAGTCGAGCATCTCGCGCCGGTCGACGGGCTTGATCTCCTTCTCCGGCCGCAGCAGGGCGACGTCGATCTTGAATCCGCCGCCGTTGCCGCCAAAGAGGGTCATCTGCCCGGCCTCGGCCGCGGCGTGGGTGCTGCCGCTGTGCCCCACCATACGGTCCAGGCCGTCGAGGATGCGCGCCCGCGTACCCCACTCATCGAACACACCGACGCGAGCCATCGACTCCAGCGCTCGCTTGCCCACCCGACGCAGATCGACGCGGTCAGCCAGATCGGCGGGGCTTTTGAACGGCCCATTGGTCTCGCGCTCGTCGATGACCAGCTGCACCGCCCCCTCGCCGGCGTTCTTGATGGCGGCCAGGCCATAACGAATGACGGGACGACCGGCGACCGGGGAGGCGTTTGGCCGGGGAGTCGAGCCGTTATTGGCCGTCTTTCTCCCTTTTTCCTTTGCGTCGGGAGCAGGATCCTCAATCGTGAAGTCCAGCATCGATTGGTTGATGCCGGGCGGGGCGACGGTGATACCCAGTTGCCGGGCGTCGGTGACGTACTTGGCCACTTTCTCGGTGTTGTGGCGGTCGACGGTCAGCAGGGCGGCGATGTATTCGACCGGGTAATGGGCCTTCAGATAGGCGGTCTGGCAACAGATGACGGCATAGTCGGCCGCGTGGGCCTTGTTGAAACCGTAGCGAGCGAAAAACTCGATGTCGCCCCAGATAGCATCGCACACCTGCCGCGAAAAGCCGCGCGCCATCGCGCCATCGGTGAACTTGGCTTTATGCTCGTCCATCAGATCGCGCTTCTTCTTGGACACCGCCTTGCGGATCATGTCCGCCTCGCCCGGCTCATAGCCCGCCAGCTCGGCGGCGATGCGAATGATCTGCTCCTGATAGACAAGGATGCCGTAGGTGTCCTCCAGGATGGGCTTGAGTTCCGGCGTGTGATAGGCGGCCACATCCTTGCCGTCGTTGAGGGCGGCATGCATGCGCCGGATGTACTCGGGGATGTTCTCCATCGGCCCCGGCCGGAACAGGGAGATGGCGGCGATGATGTGGTCAAAGCGGCGCGGCTTCATCTCCATCATCAGCTTGCGCATGCCCGTACCTTCCACCTGGAAGACGCCCAGCACATCGCCGCGGCCGAGCATGTCGAACGCCGCCTCCATCCCCTTGTCGGCATCCTTGCCCGGCCCGCGGTGGCCGATGTCATAGGGGATGTTGTCCATGGTGTAGCTCACGCCGTGGCGCTCCTCGATCAGTTGGGTCGCCTTGCGCATGACCGTCAGCGTGCTTAGCCCCAGGAAGTCGACCTTCAGCAAGCCGATCTTCTCGATGATCTCCATCGGCCACTGGCTGATGGAGCGGATGCCGCCCAAGCCGGCCTCGCCGCTGGTCGGGCGGTGGAGCGGGACGTACTGGATGAGCGGCTTGTCGGAGATGATGACCCCGGCGGCATGGCTGCTGGCATGGCGGGCCACACCCTCCACCTGCCGGGCCGTGTCGATCAACTCGCGAATACGTGCATCACTCTTGACCTTGGCATCCAGATCGGCCGAGTAGAACTCATGCCCTCGCTCGAGGACATTGTCGATCTTGACCGGTTTGCCGGAGATAGCCGGGATGAGCCGGGCCACGGCATCGACCTCCGGCAGGGGCACATCGAGCGCGCGGCCGACATCGCGTACGGCCGCCCGCGCCCCCAGAGTCCCAAAGGTGATGATCTGCGCCACCTTGTCCTGGCCGTACTTTTGCACGGCATATTCGACCATCTCCGAGCGACGGTCGTCGGGGTAGTCCAGATCGATGTCGGGCATGGAGACGCGGCCGGGGTTCAGGAAGCGCTCGAAAATAAGGCCGTTGGCGATAGGATCGATGCCGGTGATGCCCAGCGTATAGGCCACCAGCGAACCCGCGCCGCTGCCGCGCACGTTCCACCAGATGTGGACGCGACGGGCGTATTCGCACAGGTCCCACACGATGAGGAAGTAGGCATCGAAGCCCATGCCGCGGATGATGCGCAGTTCGTGCTCCAGCCGGGCGCGCAACTTCTCGTCGCTCCGCGCCCGCTCCTCGCCGTACTTTCGGATCAATCCTTCTTCACACAGTTGGCGCAAATAGCCGGGGGCGTCGTAGCCCTCGGGCACGTCGAAGATGGGCAGGTGATACCCTTTCGTGTCCAGATCGACATTGCACATCTCGGCAATCAGCAGGCTGTTGTCCAGCGCGCCGGGGATATGGCCGAACAACTGGTGCATCTCCGCGCGGGACTTGAGGTAGTAGCCCTGGTCGCTGAAGCGCATGCGCCTGGATTCGTTGACGGTGGAGCCGGTCTGGATGCACAGCAGCACGTCGTGGGGGGCCGCTTCCTCCGGCGTGGTGTAATGGACGTCGTTGGTGGCCAGGAACCTCAGCTGGTAGCGGGGCTGCATGTCCTGCATCAGCGTCTTGTTGATGGCCGTCAGCTCGGGGATGCTGTGCTCCTGCAGTTCGATAAAGAAGCGCTCCGGCCCGAAGATGTCGATATATTTGCCCATGAGCGCGTGGGCCTTGTTCATGTCGCCCGCGCCGATGGCCCGGGGGATGTCGGCAGCCATGCAGCCGGTGGTGCAGATAAGCCCCTCGCTGTGTTGGGCCAGAAAATCGAGGTCGATACGCGGCCGATAGTAGTAGCCGTCGAGTTGCGCGGCGCTGGCGATCTGCAGCAGGTTCAGATAGCCGGTCCGGTTCTCGGCCAGCAGCAGCAGATGGGTGCGCTCGCGGTCGAGTTGCGGGTCGCGATCGGTCATGCTCCGGGCGGCCACGTAGGACTCGATGCCGATGATCGGCTTGACGTCGTTGTCCTTGCAGGCCTGATAGAAGGGCATGACGCCAAACATGACGCCGTGGTCGGTCAGCGCCAGGGCGGGCTGGTTGAGGGCCTTGGCCCGTTTGGCCAGCTGGTCGAGGCGGCTCAGGCCGTCGAGCAGCGAGTACTCGCTGTGGACATGGAGATGGACGAAAGGCTGGTGCGCTTCCGGTACAGGTGGATTTGTTGCATTACCCAGCATGGGCGCGAGTATAGCATAACTGTTCGATTGGTCGCCCAGTTTGGGCTTAAAGAATCGCGGGTTTTAAGGAATAGCAGAAACAAACCTCCGTTCCGTATCAATACCCCAGCAACGACGCCAGCCAATGCTCCATCGACTCGACGCTTTGCTTCTTGCGCGCGGCATAGTCGACCACCTGATCGCGGTCAATGCGGCCGATGCCGTAGTAGCGCGAGTCGGGGTGGGCAATGTAATAGCCGCTGACGGCCGCCGTGGGAACCATGGCGTAGTTCTCGGTCAGTTGCAGCCCGATGGCGTCGGTCACACCTAGCATGCGGAACAGCTCGCCCTTCTCCGTGTGGTCGGGGCAGGCCGGATAACCCGGCGCGGGGCGAATGCCGCGATAGGCTTCGTCGATGAGCGCGTTATTGTCCAGGTCTTCGTCGGGCGCATACCCCCACACCTCGCGTCGCACGCGCAGATGGATCAACTCCGCCAGCGCCTCGGCCAGCCGGTCAGCCAGCGCCTTGGCCAGGATGGCGTTGTAGTCGTCGTGATCGGCCTCAAATCGCCGCACGACGGCATCCAGCCCCAGCCCGGCGGTGACGGCGAACATGCCCATGTAGTCGTTCAGCCCGCTGCCGACCGGAGCCACGTAGTCGGCCAGCGACAGGTTGGGGCGGCCAGGCGGCCGCTGCATCTGCTGCCGCAGGAAATGGACGGTGGTCAACAGACGCCGTCCGGCCCACTCCGCCCCTCCGCTCTCCGGCGCCTCCGCCGGATCGAAGAGGTAGACATCATCCCCGTCGTTGATCGCCGGGAACAAGCCTACCACGGCCCGGGCTTGCAGCCACTTCTCGGCCACAATGCGATCGAGCATCGCTTGCGCGTCGGCGAACAGCGAGGATGCGCTCTTGCCCACGACCGGATCATCCAGAATGGCGGGATACTTGCCATGCAATTCCCAGGCCGTGAAGAACGGCGTCCAGTCAATGGTGTTGCGAACGTCGTTGAGATCGACATCGTCGAAGACTGTGATGCCGAGCCGGTTGGGCACCGGCGGGGTGTAGTTGGCCCAATTGAGTTTCAGCCGGTTGGCGCGAGCCTCGGCTATCGTCGCCAGGTGCTTCTGACCGGTGCGGCCCTCGCGGCTTTCGCGGATGGAGGCATACTCGGCGGCGATCTCGGCCGCGAAGGTGTCGCGCCGCTCGTCGCTTAAAAGTTGCGCCGCCACGCCGACCGCCCGCGAAGCATCGACCACATGGACGACCGGCCCGTGGGTGTAGCCCGGGGCGATCTTGACCGCCGTGTGCACCTTCGAGGTCGTCGCCCCGCCGATCATCAGGGGGATATCGAACTCCTGACGCTCCATCTCGCGGGCCACATGGCGCATCTCCTCCAGCGACGGGGTGATCAGGCCGCTGAGGCCGATGATGTCGACCTTTTCCCGTCGCGCCGTCTCCAGCAGCTTCTGGGCCGGGGTCATGACGCCCAGGTCGATGACCTCGTAATTGTTGCATCCCAGCACCACGCCGACGATGTTCTTGCCAATGTCGTGCACGTCGCCCTTCACCGTCGCCAGCAGGATTTTACCTGCCGGGCGATGGTCGCCGCTCACGGCCTTGTCCGCCTCGATGAAGGGGATCAGGTAGGCCACGGACTGCTTCATAACACGGGCGCTCTTGACCACCTGCGGCAGGAACATTTTGCCACTGCCGAACAGATCGCCGACGATGCCCATGCCGCGCATGAGCGGCCCCTCGATGACGTCCAGCGGCCGCGCCGCCTGCTGCCGGGCCTCTTCCGTATCCGCCTCGACATAGGTATTGATGCCCTGCACCAGGGCGTGGGCCAGTCGGTCTTCCACCGGCAGCTCGCGCCACGACAAATCCTCGACTCGCTCCTTGCCGCCGCCCTTCACGTTCTCGGCAAAGGTGACCAGACGCTCGGTGGCGTCCGGCCGGCGATTGAGCACCACATCCTCGACTCGCTCCAGCAGTTCCTTGTCCAGGTCCTGATAGACGGCCAACTGCCCGGCGTTGACAATGCCCATATCCATGCCGGCCTGAATGGCGTGGTAGAGGAAGACGGAATGCATCGCCTCGCGCACCGGTTCATTGCCCCGGAAAGAAAAGCTCATGTTGCTGACGCCGCCGCTGACCAGCGTGTTCGGCAGCTCTTCCTTGATGCGTCGCGTGGCCTCGAAGTAGGCCAGGGCATAATTGTTGTGCTCCTCGATGCCGGTAGCGATGGCGAACACGTTGGGGTCGAAGATGATGTCCTGCGGCCGAAAGCCGATCTGTCCGGTCAGGATATCGTAGGCGCGGTGGGCGATGGCGACGCGCTGTTCGGCCGTTTCCGCCTGGCCGTTCTCATCGAAGGCCATCACGACGACGGCCGCGCCATAGCGGCGAGCCAGTCGCGCCTGGCGGATAAACTCGTCCTCGCCCTCCTTCAGGCTGATGGAATTGACGATGCCCTTGCCCTGCAACCACTTCAGCCCGGTCTCGATGACGTTCCATTTGGAGGAGTCGAGCATCACCGGCACGCGCGAGATATCCGGCTCGGAGGCTACCAGTCGCAGGAAACGCTCTATCGCCTTCTCGGCATCGAGCATGCCCTCGTCCATGTTGATGTCGATCATCTGCGCGCCGTTTTCCACCTGCTGACGGGCCACCTCGAGCGCGGTGTCGTAATCGCCGTTGAGGATGAGCTTGGCAAAGCGCCGCGAGCCGGTGACGTTGGTGCGCTCGCCGATATTGACGAAGGTCATGTCGGGGTCGATGACCAGAGGCTCCAGGCCGCTGAAGCGCGCGTAGGGCGGCACGTTGGGTATCGGCCGCGGCGGCACATCGCGCACGGCCTCGGCGAAAGCTCGTATATGGGCCGGGGTCGTGCCGCAACAACCGCCCACGACGTTGACCATGCCCTCGACGGCGAATTGACGCAGCACCTCGGCCATAAATTCCGGCGTGTCGTCGTACTCCCCGAACTCGTTTGGCAGACCGGCATTGGGATAGATGCTGACATAGCAATCGGCCACCTGCGAGATGGCGTGGATGTTGTCGCGGAATGCCTCGACGCCCAGCGAACAGTTGAGGCCGAAGATGAGCGGCTCGGCGTGCATCAGCGAGTAGTAGATGGCCTCGGCCGTCTGGCCCGACAGATTGCGGCCGCTGATGTCGATGATCGTGCCGGAGATCATCAGCGGGCGGTCGATGCCGGCCTCATCGAAATAGCGCTTGATGCCGAAGACGGCCGCCTTGGCGTTGAGCGTGTCGAAGATCGTCTCGATGAGCAGCAGATCGGCCCCGCCGTCGACCAGCCCGCGAGCCGCCTCGGCATAGGTGTCGGCCAGTTCGTCGAAGGTGACGTTGCGGTAGCCGGGGTCGCCGACATCAGGCGAAATCGAGGCGGTGCGATTGGTTGGCCCCAACGCGCCGGCGACGAAACGCGGCCGCGACGGATCGCGCGCCTCGATCTCGTCGCGCGCCGAGCAAGCCAGCCGGGCCGCGGCGACGTTCATCTCATAAGCCAAGTCCTCCAGGCCATAGTCAGCCTGGGAGATACGATTGGCATTGAACGTGTTCGTCTCGATGAGGTCCGCCCCCGCCTCCAGATAGGCCATGTGAATGGCGCGAATCACTTCAGGCTGTGTGAGGACCAGCAGGTCGTTGTTGCCCTGCAAATCGCGCGGCCAATCGGCGAAACGTTCGCCACGATAATCCGACTCGCTCAGATGGTATTGCTGGATCATCGTGCCCATCGCGCCATCCAATACCAGAATGCGGCGCCGGAGCTGCTCTTGTAGTTCTTCAGTTCTGTTCATAACGGCAATTAAAGCGACAATCAAAAAGCCTCTCGCTATGAGAGGCTTCCGTAAGACAAACGCACTCTCATCATCCAGATGATCGATCTCCGTTGTGACGGACAATCGATCTCTGCCGGACTTGGCACCTGCCGATTAAGCGGTTGCCGAGGTCTCATAGGGCCGGGTCCCTCCGCCTCTCTCGATGAGTATTATAAAGTTGTTATCTGAACAACTATCTGAAGGTTAGTACATTAAAAGGCCCAAGTCAATACGCCGGCGCGGTCGTTCCATAAACAGAGACCGGCTTGAGGCCGGTCTCTGTTTATTTATTTAGCCCACAGGATTCAAATGGCGGCTAATTAAGGGTAATTCGCCCAGCCTGAGAATGTGTACCCCTTGGCGACAACGACTACGGTAAAATGCAGGTCCATCGGATACCAGTGGGCAGGATTCTGACCGTTCCAGTTCCAGCCGCTGTAATCGCTCACCGCGACACCTTGAGGAGTCTTGATAGCAATACCATCACGATAACGGGGGCGATACCATTCTATGGAATTACCGTCCTTCTTCCAGAGGTCCTCCACCTTCTGATGCCAGGTGGAAACGACCTTACTTCCC
>CAZZJN010000097.1:8169-10481 GCA_964654505.1 uncultured Ardenticatenaceae bacterium
TGGTATGAGATAGGTTGTTGGTTACCACAGCTTTCGAGCTTGTAATAGTCACCATTCTTCTCCTGCCAGACACAATACTGGAGCCTCATGTCCTTATTTGTGGGCATGTTGCGAATTTCGGCGCGGTAATACAACGTGCCCTCAGCATAATTGATCGGCGAGATCCAGTTTCCGTTTGCCGTAGGCGGTATATGCGTAGGGAATCCATGATCGGCGGTTGTGACGATCTGGTTCCATTCGAAAACAACCATCTCGGTGTTAGCGGGCGGCGGGCCTCCCGGGGTGCTGGTTGGAACGGGTGTTTGGGTTGGGCCAACCGGAGTGGAAGTTGGTGTGGGTGTGGGGGCTGCCGGTGTTTTGGTGGCTGTGGGCTGAGGCGTTGATGATTGAGATACCAGAGAAACCTGATCGAGATTATACACCTCTCCCGCGATATTCGATTCGTCCATCGAGAACCGCAACCGACCATCATAAACTGTCGAGGAGAAACCAATGGTTTTGAACTCGATGACAAAGGTTTGCCAGTTGGGTGTCAGGTTAAGGTTGATTCCATTTAGTCCATAGTTCGTAAAAGGTGCCGTATGTCGCGACAGGGTAACCTTCATATCTTGTCCGGTCGATGAACGCGCTGCCAGGTTTAAACGATAGGTCGTCGCCGGCTGCAGCGTTATCCCTGGCTGGAAAAGCTGAACATTTGAACCTCTTGTCTGGATCGATATTTCGCCCGCCCGCACGCAATCGTATGGGTTCGTCGTCGTCGTTGTGAAAGAAGCCGCGCCGTCGCTGAAGAAAGACCATACCGTCGCCCCATCCTCAAAGCCGGGGTTCTGGATGACATTCCCGCTGACCGGGGTGGCGCATTGGCCCTGCGATGGGCCTTGCGTGGCCGTTGGTGTGTTGGTTGCCGTGGCAGTAGGCGTGTTGGTCGCTGTAGCGGTCGCCGTGTTGGCCGGCGAGGTCGTCGCCGTGGCGGTTGCTGTGGCCGTCGGCGTGGTTGCCGTCGGCACGGTCGTATTGGTTGCGGCAGGTGGCGGCGTCCCCGTACCGGCCGGTGATGATACCGGAACAAGCGTTACCCGGTCGAAGTAGTACGACTCGCCGGGAATATCCGAGTCCGCCATCCAGATGCGCAGCCGAGTGTCGGAGGTCGCCGAGGTGAGGCTTGTCGTCGTAAACTCGGCCGTGAACGTTTGCCAGCCGGAGCCGAGATCGAGCGCCATCCCGCCCAGCCCGTAGTCTGTATAAGGCGCCGTATGCCGTTGCAGGAAAACGGTTACATCCCGCCCGGTTGTCGAACGCGCCGCCAGGCTTAACCGGTAGGTCGTCGCCGGCTGCAATGTTATCCCCGTCTGGAATAACTGAACGTTTGACCCACTCGTCTGGATCGCGATCTCAGCCGATTGCACGCAGTCGTATGGGTTCGTCGTCGTTGTTTTGAAGGTAGCCGCACCGTTACTGAAGAAAGCCCATACCGTCGCCCCATCCTCAAAGCCGGGGTTTTGCACTGCGTTCCCGCTGACCGGGGCGGCGCATTGACCCTGCGATGGGCCTTGCGTGGCCGTCGGTGTGTTGGTCGGAACGGTCGTTGACGTGGCAGTTGATGTAGCCGTCGGCGTGGCAGTAGCCGTGTTGGTTGCTGTAGCAGTCGCCGTATTGGCCGGCGCGGTCGTGGCCGTGGCGGTTGCTGTGGCCGTCGGCGTGGTTGCCGTCGGCACGGTCGTATTGGTTGCGGCAGGTGGCGGCGTCCCCGTACCGGCCGGTGATGATACCGGAACAAGCGTTACCCGGTCGAAGTAGTACGACTCGCCGGGAATATCCGAGTCCGCCATCCAGATGCGCAGCCGAGTGTCGGAGGTCGCCGAGGTGAGGCTTGTCGTCGTAAACTCGGCCGTGAACGTTTGCCAGCCGGAGCCGAGATCGAGCGCCATCCCGCCCAGCCCGTAGTCTGTATAAGGCGCCGTATGCCGTTGCAGGAAAACGGTTACATCCCGCCCGGTTGTCGAACGCGCCGCCAGGCTTAACCGGTAGGTCGTCGCCGGCTGCAATGTTATCCCCGTCTGGAATAACTGAACGTTTGACCCACTCGTCTGGATCGCGATCTCAGCCGATTGCACGCAGTCGTATGGGTTCGTCGTCGTTGTTTTGAAGGTAGCCGCACCGTTACTGAAGAAAGCCCATACCGTCGCCCCATCCTCAAAGCCGGGGTTTTGCACTGCGTTCCCGCTGACCGGGGCGGCGCATTGACCCTGCGATGGGCCTTGCGTGGCCGTCGGTGTGTTGGTTACCGTCGGCTCAGTCGTGTTGGTCGCCGT
>CAZZJN010000098.1:0-10379 GCA_964654505.1 uncultured Ardenticatenaceae bacterium
CTTTCATCGTGAAAACACCGGGAAAGCGCAGCATGACGACCGCGCCCAGCGAGGGGCCGACGCCGATGATGCCCTCCAGTTTCTCCTGCTCGAGAAAACGCAGAAAATCCTCGGCCACCACATCCCAGCCAGTGAATTCACTGGGGTCGGGGACGGCGGGCGCGCCGGGCGAGAGATACCATAGCGGCCGATGGTGGCTTGCCATGACATGATAGCGCTCGGCCAGCGGCGCCAGAAAGCGGCGGAAGCAACGCGGCGTGTAGGCGTTGGGATGAGAAAAATGGAGCACGGGGCCGGAGCCGCCGAAGTCATCATAAGGGATGGTCATAGATGGGGTACCTCCGCCGTCAGTATTCCTAGTAGCCTTTGGGTCACATCCTTTGTGTCCGGCCCGATGTCGCCCGGCGGGCCGACGCAGGCCGGACAGCCCGAAGCACAACGGCAATCGGTCACCAGTTCGCGCGCGGCCGCCAGCAAGGTATCATGCAGCTCGTAGAGTCGCCGGCTGAAGCCCACCCCGGCGGGTACATTTTCATAGACGACCAGCGTAGGCGCGCGCGTCACCGGGCTGATCGATTCCACCGACACGCTGATATCGCTGGGGTCGCACATGAGGAACAACGGCGCCAGATTGCCCAGGGCATAGCCCAAACCCGACAGCGCCGATCGCGTTTGGCGGCCCAACTCCGCCCGACGATGACAGCTGGGGCAGAGCGTGACCAGGTTGTCCAGCTGATTGGCGATCCTGTAGGCTTCGTTTTGACCCGGCACATAGCCATACTCGCGGAAGGGGCGAATGTGGTGGATGTGTAGCGTCGACTCCTCGCCGCCCGCGCCGCAGGTTCGGCAGCGACGGCCGTCGCGCTCCAGCGCCAGCTGCCGCTGCGTCGCCCAATTGGGGCCGTAGTCATTGGGGCGTAGCAGGATGCCCAGATCGTAGAGGCGTTCGGTCAGTTCCTCGCTGAAGACCAGCCAGTAGCCGGTCGTCTCCAGGGTCAGGGCGGGCAGGTCGATATCGCCGAAGCCGAGCGTCTCGTTGGTGTAGCGGCGCACCTTGCGATACCCCATGGCCTGGGTGATAACCGTCGTTTCACCGTGGGCGACGGTCAGGCCGCCGGGTTCCCGTTCATCCACCGCCTCCAGCCGTCGGATGTTGCTGCCGGCGGTGGCCCGGGTGAAATAATCGACGTCCACGGAGCGCACATCGGCGATGCGGCCGTCCCAATCGAAATGCTCCACGAGGTAGGTTTGCGCCTGGTGCATGTAGATGGCGCCTTCATGGACGGTCACGGCCGCGCTGCTGAGGTCGATCTGACCGATGACGTTGGGTTGACTATCGTCCGATCCCCGGCCGCCGACTTCCTGGATGACGACCGTGTCGTCTCCGCCGGTGCGCAGCGAGACCCCGGTCGACGGCGAGCCGTCGCCGACGTAGTGAAACTGATGGCGGGTGGCGTGCAGTTCGCCCTCGCGCGCCAGCTCCTCCAGCACCGGGCGCACCGGGTCGAAACCGCCGAATGCCTCGCCGTCGGCGAAAGGCAGTTCGAAGGCGGCGCAAAGCAGGTGGCGGGTCAGGATGGGCAGATTGTCGGGATTGGTCAGCGCGTGTTCCGGCGAGCGGCCGAAGAGAAAGCGCGGGTGCAGGCAGAGATATTGATCGAGCGGGCCGGGTCCAGCCACGAGCATGGCCGCCGAACGCGCGGCGCGTCGACCTGCGCGACCGGCCTGCTGCCAGGTGGCGGCGATGGTGCCGGGATAGCCGGTCAGCACGGCCGCGTCGAGGGCGCCGATGTCAATACCCAACTCCAGGGCATTGGTGGCCACGACGCCTCGCACCGAGCCGTCGCGCAGCCCGGCCTCGATGGCCCGTCGTTCCAGCGGCAGGTAGCCGCCACGATAGCCAACCACGGGGGGTAGCCCGCCGCCCGCGGCCGACATCTCGCCCCCGGCCGCCGGTTCCATGAGTCCCATAAAGGTCAACTCGTCGCGCAGGTAGCTGAGCAGCAGTTCCACCGTCTGCCGGGCGCGGGCGAATACGATAGTCTGTACGCCGTGAGCCAGAAAGGTGGCGGCCGCGTCCTTGGCCACCAGCGCCGTGCCGGCTCGCAGCCCCAATGTTTCGTCCACGATGGGCGGGTTATAGAGGATGAAGTCCTTTCGTCCCTGAGGCGCGCCGTTGTGGGAGTCGTCGATCAGGGTGAACGGCCGTTCAATCAATCGTTCAGCGTGCTCTTTGGGGTTGGCGATGGTGGCCGAGGCGCAGATGAACAGGGGATCGCTGCCATAGAAACGGCACAGTCGTTGCAGGCGGCGCAGGACGTTGGCCACGTGGCTGCCGAACACGCCGCGATAGGTGTGGATCTCGTCGACGACGACGAACTCCAGCGCCCCCAGCAGATTTCGCCACGAGGGATGAAAGGGCAGGATGCCGGCATGGAGCATGTCCGGGTTGGTGATGAGGACGCCGCCCGAGCCGCGAATGGCCGACCGTTTGCCGCGCGGGGTGTCGCCGTCGTAGGTGTGGACCGGCACGGGCAGCCGCGCGGCCGCAACGATGGCCGCCGTCTCCGCTTCCTGGTCGTGGGCCAGCGCCTTGGTGGGAAAGAGGTACAGCGCGCGGGCGTCGGGCTGGGCCGCCAACCGCGACAGGACGGGCAAGGTATAGACGAGCGACTTGCCGCTGGCGGTGGCTGTGGCCACGACGACGTTTTCACCGCGGCCGACGGCGTCGATAGCCAGGGCTTGATGGGTATAGAGCTGCTCGATGCCGCGCTCGCGCAGGGCGGTCGCCAGTCGGGGATCGACCGCTTCCGGCATGGGGGCATAGCGCCCCGGACGGGCCGGAATGCGTTCCCAGGCGACGACATTGGCGACGAAGTCACGGTCGGCGCGAAGGTGGTCGAGGATGGCGGGCAGGGCGGATGATCCAAACATCTGTGCTGCTGAACAGTGTAGCCAGATCGGGGGTTTGCAACAAGTCTGATTCCCGATATCTGAAAATCACCGGCCCTTACGATCGGAAGCCTGACGTAACCGCCCATCGTGGTATAATCTCCGGCTGATCCGTCGCTGACGGAATAAACGCAAATCTGGATAGCAAATAGCATGGCCTCCGAGAAACTCAGTTTTCAAAAAATGAACCTTCGCCTGCTGGAATACTGGCAGGATCAGGGCTGCCTCCTCTGGCAACCATACAACGTGCAGGTCGGCGCGGGCACGATGAACCCGGCCACCATCTTGCGCGTCCTCGGCCCCGAGCCGTGGAACGTGGCCTACATCGAGCCGAGCATCCGGCCCGACGACGGCCGCTTCGGCGACAACCCCAACCGCATGCAACAGCATTACCAGTTGCAGGTCATCCTGAAGCCCGATCCCGGCAACCCGATCGAGTTATATCTGGGCAGCCTGGAGGCTATCGGCTTTGACCGGCGCGAGCACGACATCCGCTTCGTCGAGGACAACTGGCAATCGCCGGCTCTCGGCGCGTGGGGTCTGGGTTGGGAGGTCTGGCTCGATGGGCAGGAGATCACCCAATTCACCTATTTTCAGCAGGCCGGCGGCGTCGATCTCCATCCGGTATCGGTGGAGATCACCTATGGCCTGGACCGCATCGCCCTGGCGCTGCAAGGCAAGAACAGCGTCTGGGAGATGGATTATGGCGCGGGCGTGCGCTATGGCGACGCCCTGCTGCAGGCCGAGATCGAGCATTGCAAATATTACTTCAATGTGGCCGACGTCGACGCGCTGAAGATGATCTACGACACCTATGAGCGCGAGGCCTTGCGCTGCATCGAGGCGGGGCTGGTGGCCCCGGCGCACGATTACAACCTGAAATGCTCGCAACTCTTCAACGTGCTGGACACGCGCGGGGCGGTCGGCGTGACGGAACGTGCCCACTATTTCGGCCGCATGCGGCGGATCGCCAACAAGGTGTCGCTGGCCTATATCGAGCAGCGACAGACGTTGGAGTACCCCTTTGCCGATAACAAGACTTGGGCAAAAGACGCGGGCCATGGAAAGCAAGATACGCGCGTGGATAGCCCGTCGCTCGCCACCCCCGAAGACGGCGATCCCTTCGTGCTGGAGATCGGCAGCGAGGAGTTGCCCCACGATGATTTGAACTCGGCGCTGGATCAATTGCAGGCGGCCGTGCCCGCCATGCTCGCCGCCGCCCGCCTGGATTATGAGCGCATCGAGATAGAGGGCACGCCTCGCCGTCTGGCCGTCATGGTTCATGGCCTGTCGGCGCGGCAATCCGATCTGGAGACGGCCGTGAAAGGCCCTCCGGCCGATCGTGCTTTTGATGAGAATGGACAGCCGACCCCCGCCGCCGCCGGTTTCGCGCGCAGCCGCGGTCTGTCGGTGGATGATTTGACCGTGGTAGAGGAGGGAGGCAAGCGCTACGTCTCGGTCGTCGTGCGCGAGACGGGCCGCTCGTCGCTGGAGGTGCTGGCCGAACGGCTGCCCGACCTGATCGCCGGCATCAAATTCGAGAAGTCCATGCGCTGGAACGAGACGAACGTCAGCTACAGCCGCCCGTTGCGCTGGTTGCTGGCGTTGCATGGCCCGGCCGTCGTCCCCTTCAGCTATGCCGGCGTGGCCGGTGGGCGCGTCACCTATGGCTTGCGTCCCGACGGCTCCCCGGCCACCGAGGTTCGCCACGCGGCCGATTATCGCGCCGCCATCGAGAACGCGACCATCGTCCTTAGCGCCGAGGCCCGACGGAAGTCCATCGCCGCCGGCGTGGCTGAGCTGGCGCGTTCGGTTCACGGCGCCGTGCCCGACGATCCGGCCTTGCTGGATGAGGTGGCCAATCTGGTCGAGCGGCCGACGCCCCTGCTGGGTTCGTTTGAGGAGCGATTTTTGGCCTTGCCGGCGATGGTGCTGGTGGCCGTCATGCGCAAGCACCAGCGCTACTTCCCCGTCTACAAGGGCGATCGGCTGTTGCCGTGGTTCATCGCCGTTCGTAACGGCGACGCGGAACATCTGGACATCGTGCGCGACGGTAACGAACACGTCATCCGTGCCCGCTTTGCCGACGCCGCGTTCTTCTATGACAAGGACATCAAGCGCCCTCTGGCGGAGTTTGTGCCCGACCTGGGCAAGCTGACCTTTCAGACCGAGCTTGGCTCTATTCTGGACAAGACCCACCGGCTGGAGAAGCTGGCGCCGGTTGTGGCCGGGATGCTGGAGCTAACTGCGGCCGAGCGGACCACGGCCGAACGCGCCGCCTCGCTGGCCAAGGCCGACCTGGCGACCAGCATGGTCGTGGAGATGACCTCGTTGCAAGGCCTGATGGGCGGCCATTACGCCCTGCGCAGCGGCGAGCCGGAGAGCGTGGCCGCGGCCATCGCCGAGCAGTACAGCGGCGTGAGCCGGACGCGGCCGGGCATGGCCGTCGCCATCGCCGACCGGCTGGATAGCCTGGCCGGGTTGTTTGCCGCCGGGTTAGGTCCGAAAGGCTCCAACGATCCCTTCGCGCTGCGTCGCGCCGCCTTGCACCTCATCGAAAACCTGACCGCCAACCGCCGGCAGTTCGACCTGCGTGCGGCTCTCGACGAGGCCGGGGCGCTGCTGCCCGTGGCCTGGGATTCATCGACGCGGGAAGACGTGCTGGCCTTCATCGGCGGCCGATTGGAGGGCGTGCTGCGCGACGCGGGCTACCCCACCAGCGTCGTCCGGGCTGTGCTGGCCGAACAGACCCACAATCCCTACGCCGCCTCGCTGGCCGCGGTCGCCTTGCTGGAGGCCACGCGCGACGAGGCCTGGGAGACGTTGCTCAACGCCTACGCCCGTTGCGTGCGCATCACCCGACCGCTGAAGGAGACCTATACCTTGCAGCCGGATCACCTGCGATTGCCGGAGGAGCAGGCTCTGGTGGCCGGGCTGCTGGAAGCGGAAGGGGCGGCCGGCGGCACCGTGGAGACGTTCGTCGCCTCGCTGCGCAAGATGGAGCCGGACATCACCCGACTGTTCGACGCGGTGCTGATCATGGATGAGGACGCGGCCGTGCGCGAGAACCGGCTGGCGCTGCTGCAGCGGGTGGCCGGGCTGGCGCGGGGGGTGGTGGATTTGTCGATGCTGGAGGGGTTTTAGGCCGCCTACTGCAAATAATCCCGCAACGACCGGCTGCGGCTGGGGTGGCGCAGCTTGCGCAGGGCCTTGGCCTCGATCTGCCGGATGCGTTCCCGCGTGACGCCGAAGCTTTTGCCCACCTCTTCGAGGGTGTGGTCGTTGCCGTCGTTCAGCCCGAAGCGCATCTCCAGCACCTCGCGCTCCCGCTCGTTAAGCGCCTCCAGCACATTGCGGATCTGCTCGCGCAGTAACTCACGCGATGCGGCGTCTCCCGGCTCCAGGATGCTCTCATCGGCCAGGAAATCGCCCAGCTCGGTCGCGTCGTCGTTGTTGCCCACCGGCGTTTCCAGCGACATCGGGTCCATGGCGATGCGCTGGATGTCGCGAATCTTGCTGACTGCCTGCCGCCATTTCCTCTCCAGAGCCGGATCGATGGGCAGATTGGCATCCTGCGCCGTTTTAATGGCCGCTATCTCTTCCGGGGTCAGATATTCCAGTTCGGGAGCCAGCGCCAGCTCCTCGGTCGACGGCTCGTGGCCCAGCTTCTGCACCAATTCGCGCTGGATCTTGACGATCTTGTTGATCGTCTCGTACATATGCACCGGGATGCGGATGGTGCGCGCCTGGTCGGCGATGGCCCGGCTGACGGCCTGGCGAATCCACCAGGTGGCATAGGTACTGAACTTGAATCCCTTGGTGTGGTCGAATTTCTCCACCGCCCGCAACAGACCGACGTTGCCCTCCTGCACCAGGTCCAGCAACTGGATGCCGCGCCCCATGTAGCGCTTGGCCACGCTGACCACCAGCCGCAGGTTGGCGCGGGTCAGGTGGCCCTTGGCCTCTTCGGCCAGGTGGATGATCATGAAATCGTTGTACTTCAGCGACGAGTCGGGCGGGAAGAGCCAATCCTCGACGTCGGCCGCGGGCGGCAACTGGCCCGTGGTGCGAATATGATCGCCGACCTGTTCGGCCAGCTCGTTCGGTAGCAGGTAGAGGGCGGTGAAGACCGAGAATAGACACTCGGCCAGATCGGTCCAGGCCTCGTCCTGTCCCCACGTGCCGTCATTCAAGTAGCGATGTATGTAGGAGCGCTGCGAGCTTTGCCAATCATCGCGCAAGGTGCGAGCTTCGTTCATCAGGAGCGACAAGTCCGGCATGGCGACATGGATGTGGCTGCTGCTGTCGTGGACGCACTGCCAGCACTCCAGCATATTGCGATAGTTCAGCAACATCACCTGTGCCCGCAACTCGTTCTGATTGACGGCGCGGTCGGTTTGGGTGTTCGGCGCTTGCTCGGGGGCGGAGGATTTACGGCCGCGACGGCCGTTGGTCCCGGCCGGTTGGGTCAGCCCCACATCGTGGTTCAGCCGCTCGAGCACGCGCTGGGCCTGCATCTGGGTGGCCAGCCAAATCTCTTGCTCGGCCGTCAGCAGCGGCACCTGCCCGATCTCCTTCAGGTAAGTATGGACCGGGTCGTCCTCGGCGTCGCTCCCGTGCAGCACGTCATCGGTCTCGTCCAGATCATCCAAACGATCGAGCAGGCCGATGCCCCCCGGGTCGTCGATGAGTTCGCCGTCGGCCGAGACGATGCGAATATTCAGTTTCTGCAGGCGCTCGTAGAGCTGGTCGGCCTGTTCCTCGCTGACGGAGGCCAGGATCGACTGCACGTCCGATTCGGCAATCTGACGCGAGCGACGAGCTTTGCGAACCAAGGCATCGACGTCAAGCGGCTCGGCGTTCGGCGCTTCTTCCGCCTCCTCATCCAGAGCGTCGCTCATGTTTTGCACCGGCTCGTCCGGGTCCGGATAAATTTCCATACAGAAACTACTTCAGGTTTTGGAATGACGAACTGCGAGATATGAATGAAGCAATCAACCGATCGACCTTACCTCGATGCTGAGAACCCAATGAATCAACGATGTTTGCGACCGCTCAAACCCTCCTCGGCGCGGCGACGGCCGGTGGCCGACATGGCGTCTCGAGCGCGATTGATACGCCCCATTTCCTGAACCTGATCCAGATAGGACCGGGTTAATTCATCTCTGGACTCATCCTGGCTGCCGGACGGGAGGAGTTGCTTGAGAATGGTATTGTGCTCCCTGATCTTTTCCAGTCGCCAATCGAGCACGGACAACGCCAGTGAATCGGGCAGCCGATCCAGTTTTACCCCCGGCGTCGACGATTTCGCGAACAACGCCTTGACTCGTTGCGCGAGCGCCGAATCCAGACTATCGCACAATTCCTCGATCGTTGCAACCGCCGGCAGGGTGGCGCGCTCGGCGATGACCGCCAGCAAGGCCCTGTCCTCCACGCGAACGAAATCGGCCGCGGTCACATCGGGCTGCTTGTGGCGACTCAACAGAAAGTTCACGGCCGACAGCGCGCCGGGATGTTCCAGACATTGGCGGATGAAGTTCTCCTCCAACTGCGTTGAATGGCGCAGGCGTCGCGTCGCGATCTTGCCTCCGCCACTGCTGATCGTGCCTGGTGCCGGGGCGCCGAAATCGTCCGGTGGCGCGTCCGGTTCGGGCGGGACATAAGCCGTAGCCCATTCATCGGCCGGGGCAGGTCGAGGCGTGACCGGTCGCGGTGGTGCCGGCCGTCGACCGCGCTCCTTCTTCTGCCGCGCCGCCGCCAGTCGCAGCGAATTAACATCCCCAATCCCCAGGGTCTTGGCCAGCTTGTTGAGGTAATGATCCTGCTCCACCGGATCGGCGATGTCGGCGATCAGGGGCAGTACCTGATCGGCCGCGGCCGATTTGCCCTTGGCGTCGTCGGGAGCCAGTTCGGCGGCCACCACCTGAATGACGTATTCCACCACCGGTCGCGCCTCGGCCAGGAGCCTGGGCCAGGCTTCCGGTTCGGCGCGGATGAGGCTGTCGGGGTCCTGGCCTTCGGGCAGGGTGACGACGCGAATGTCGGCCTTGAGTCGCCCTTCAAGTTGCACCAGCCCGCGAGCGTTAAAACGCACATCCAGATCGCGGTCGAGCGTCTCCCGCGCCAGTTGCAGGCTGCGCAGGGTCGCCTTGGCCCCGGCCGCGTCCGAGTCAAGCGCCAGCACGAAGCGCTTGGTTTGCTTTTGCAACAGGCGTAGCTGCGTCTCGGTCAGGCTCGTGCCCATCTGGGCCACGACGTTGCGGAAGCCGTGCTGCCAGGCGGTCATCACGTCCAGATAGCCTTCCACAAGCACCACCTCGTGCTTGTCGCGGATGTGGCGGCGGGCCATGTCGAGGCCGAAGATGAGATTGCTCTTGTCGAAGAGCGCCGTCTGTGGGCTGTTGAGGTATTTGGGTACGCCGTCAGGGTCGAGCGTGCGCGCGCCGAAGCCCACGACGCGGCCGTCGAGATCGCGGATGGGGATCATCAGGCGGCCGCGGAAGCGGTCGTAGCGGGTGTGGCGTTCCTCGTGCTCGGTCAGCAGCCCGACGGCCATTAGCTCGTCCTCGCTGTAGCCCTGGCCGGTGAAGTGGGTGCGGGCCGCGTCCCATGAATCCAGCGCGAAGCCGAGACGAAAGGCGGCCACCGTCTCTTCGGAGAGGTCGCGCCCGGACACATACCGGCGGGTGGTCTCGGCTTGCGGGGCGTAGAGCAATAGCTGGTGATAGTAGGTCGAGGCCGCGTCGAGCAAGACGATCTGGCGTGCTTCGGCCGCTTCGCGGGCGGCATCTTTCGGCCGGCTGTCTTCCAGCTCCACGCCGGCCCGCTTGGCCAGTTCGACCAGCGTCTCCTTGAAGTCCCAGCCGTTCTTCTTCATGACGAAGGAGAAGACATCGCCACCCTCGGCACAGGCGCCGAAGCAGCGCCACGTCTGGGTCTCCGGGAAGACAAAGAAGGCGGGGGTGCGCGTGTTGGGATGGAAGGGGCAGAACCCGGTGTAGTTGCGCCCCGATTTGCGCAGTTGCACGCCGTAGTCCTGAACTACGTCGACGAGGTCGAGCCGGTTTTTGATCTCCTGTGTGTCGGTCATCAGAGCATCCGCCGATCACGCAGGATTCGCAAGGCGGCCCAGGGGTCGCTCACGTGCTGCGGTCATTGGATGGGAGATTATAGCGCAAGTGGGGCAGACGTTCATCGACTACTTGGGCGGGTGCCACCCGGCTTGTATCCACCCGCGCCGGACAGTGACGGCCAGAACGTTATTCAGCTGCAGGGCGATCACTGTGGCTCGTCCACAGGGAGTTACCCCATCAATCTGTGCTCCATCATCAGACCAATGAAAGTGGCCCGACCAGGTTTGTTGACGCGGGTTAAACAGCGACACAATTGCGTTCGTCAGGGGATCAACGCCAGTGGTCTAAATACCC
>CAZZJN010000099.1:0-10369 GCA_964654505.1 uncultured Ardenticatenaceae bacterium
CGGCCGCGGCCGCCTTGCGAGCCAGCTCGCGCAGCAGCAGCGATTTGCCGATGCCCGGCGCGCCATCGACGATCACGACCGGCGATTGGCCGCGGCCGAGCTGGGCCAGGGCTTCGTCCAGCGCGGTACGCTCGCTCTCACGCCCGGCGATGACGGCCGCGGCAACCGGCGTCCGGCCGCCGGTCGTCTGCTTGCGGGCCAGCAGCTCCGACGCGGTAAACGGCTTGGCGATCCCTTTCAGGGTCAGCGGCGGCAGGGCGTTGGTGACAAAGGAGCCTTGGATGGCCTCGGCAATGCGGGGGGAGATGAGGATTTGCCCCGGTCCGGCGGCGGTCATCAACCGGGCGGCCAGGTTGACCTCGTTGCCCATGATAGCGAAGGCGCGTCGGGCGGCCCCGCCGTAGCTGCCGCTATGGGTCAGTCCCTGACTGATGCCGATCTGCAGCGACCTTGGAAAGTCCAGCTCGCCGATCAGGCAGTTGATCTCCAGGGCGGCGGCGGCGGCGCGGGCGGCGTCGTCCTCGTGGGCCAGCGGCGCGCCGAAGGCGGCGTAGAAATAACTGCCCTTGTCGCCGACAGTGATCTGCAACAGGTAGCCTTCAAAGTGGTCGAGAATGGTCTGGGTGCGGCGCGTGAAGATATCCAGCCGGGCTTCGGCGGTCTCGTCGTTATCGTAATCGATGCCGCCGAACTTGATGAACAAGGGGACGGCGGGGCGTATCTCGGCCAGAAACGTCTCTGTGGCCTGCCGCAGATGCTCATAGACGGGCGGCAGCAGCCACGGTCGGGCGGTCTCGTCGTCCAGATTGGGGATGACTCGCGGCGGGGGCGGCGGCGCGGGGTTGGCCGGCGGGGCCAGCAGCGCGAAGAGCCGGCCGCCGGCTTCCGGCCGGGTGATGACCACGGGTGGCGAGGTGAGAGCGGCCAGGGTGTCGTCGGTGACGATGACCTGGCCACTGGCGGCCAGCTTCTCGGCGGCCGACATGCGGTCGATGGTGGCTCCGGCCAGCGCCTCCATGACGTAGGTTTGCGGGTCGCCCACGAGGAGGCGTCTCACCGGCCCGGCGGCGACGGCCACCTTGATGCTCAACGGGAGGGTCGTGCCCGCGGGGGTGGTGATGGCCTCCATGCGGGTGATCTCGGCCTGCAGGGCAAAGGCCGCAGCCACGGCGCGATCGGCCGCGGAGGAGACGACGGGGTCGCCATCGCCGCTGTCGCTCTCGTCGAACCAGCAGGTGATGGCGTCGCCGCTGAAGCCGATGACGTTGCCGTAGTAGCCCCGGATGGTGTCGATGAGGACGGAGAAGACGCCGTTGAGGTGGCGGATCAGCTCCTCGGTGCCGCGTCGTGATCCGAGATCGTGGCGCAGGGCGGCCGTCAGGGGGGTGAAGCCGGAGATGTCGGCGAACAGGGCGGCCCCCTGGGCGCGATTGGGTAGCGGGATGCCGGCGCTCAGTGCGCGACGGCGATCGTCGGGAAGGAAGGCGGATAGCGGTTCCATTTGTATTGGCTACGATGTATTCCAGGATGTGGGCGGGGATTCCCTGGCCGTCACGGTGTCCCGGCGGGGTCGGCTGTGGCGATCCGGGAAAACCTTCCGTCTGCATTATAACATGGAATCGGGGGAATATCTATAGGGTGTCACCGCAAGTTGAGGGGTGAGACAGGTTTTCGCGCTCCCGTCCATAGGCCCTATGACCGATTACTGAGAACCCCAACCTGCCCGTTAGCCACTTGTGGTATAATTCACTAACCGTTAGCCGGCCGCAATCGCTTTCGAAGCAGATGGCTTCCCGTTCGTGACATCAATTCCAGGTGAAAATACCCCCATGAAGCCTGCCTCAGTCTTGCCGGCCGCGCGAAAGTACTCTAACCTTTCGGATATACCCTTGTTTAGGAAGGCGCGATGAAAGCTCATCTATTATTCGTTCTGTCGGCCGTCTCGGCCATTGGCCTGATATCGATGGCCCTGATGCCCTGGGCGCCTGCATCGGCGGGAGTGAACAGCAACATGCCCGAGCGCGTCTCGGTCCATTCGAACGGAACACAAGGGGCCGGTCGGTCGGGCGCGCCCGTCATAGCCGACAACGGCCGCTTCGTGGCGTTCGAGTCCGACGCCAATAACCTCGTAGCCGGGGACACCAACGGCGTGACGGATATCTTCATTCGCGATCGCCAGCTCCTGACAACCAGCCGTGTCTCGGTCGGCCCCGGCGGAGCGCAGGCCAACGGCGCCTCCTACGCGCCCGCCATCTCGGCCGACGGCCGCTACGTGGCTTTCGTGTCTGAAGCTACTAATCTCGTCGCCGGGGACACCAACGGGACCTCGGACATCTTCGTCCACGACCGGCAGGCGGCGACGACCAGCCGCGTCTCGCTCGGCCCCGGCGGGGCGCAGAGCGAAGGCTGGTCGGATTTTCCCGCCATCTCGGCCGACGGCCTTTTCGTGGCCTTCATCTCCGATGCCGACGACTTCGTGGCCAATGATACCAACGGCTTCTACGACGTCTTTGTCCGTGACCTCGCGGCCGGGGTGACCAGCCGGGTCTCGGTCGCTTCCGACGGCACGGAGGGCGACGGCGAGTCCTGGTATCCCGTCCTTTCGGCCAACGGCCGCTATGTGGCCTTCGAATCCGCCGCCCCCAATCTCGTGGCCGGGGACACCAACGACTTTTGGGATGTCTTCGTTCACGACCGGCAGACCGGCGCGACCAGCCGCGTCTCGGTTAAAACAGGCGGGGCGGAGGGGGACGGCGACTCGTTCTCAGCCGCCATCTCGGCCGACGGCCTCATCGTGGCCTTTGAGTCCGATGCCAAACTGGTCAACAACGACACCAACAACAAGACCGACATCTTTGTCCGCGATCGGCAGGCGAGCACCACCAGCCGCGTTTCGGTCAGCTCCAATGGCGTGCAAGCAAACAGCGATTCCTACGCGCCGGCCATATCGCCCGAGGGTGGCTATGTAGCCTTTTCCTCCATCGCCGGCAACCTCGTCCCCGGCGACACCAACAGCGCCTCGGACGTCTTCCTCTATGACCGGCAAACAGGGGTTACCAATCGCGTCTCGGTGAATAACACCGGCGTGCAGGGAGATGGCGACTCGGGCGCAGTCGATCTTACGGCCAACGGCCTTTATGTGGCCTTCCAATCCGACGCCGCCAATCTTGTCGCCAATGACAGCAACGATGTGACCGATGCCTTTATCCACGCACGGAATGAAATCGTCACGCCGACGCCAACCCCGCCGCCGACAACGGTCCCGCCCACCATAATACCTACATCCACGCCGGTCACCCCGACACACTGGTTGTATCTGCCGGTGAGCATGAAGTAATCAGCGATCCGCTGTCCGTAGCGCCGGTTTTCAGGCCGACGCTACCGACAGCCGAAACGCAAGGGGCTGAGCCGCCCCCCGACTTGAAAAAATGAATGCAATTAGCGAGCGCCGGGAGGGCCGGGCTTCGGCCGCCGCGCGCCCGCAAGGAGTATTTTGGAAATGGAAAAAACGATCCTGCCGACACCGCCCGTCGTCTCCGGCGCCAAGCCGGGCGTGGGCCATCTGATCGAATTCGCCGGCAACCGCCCCGGCATCGTCATGCGCGGTTTGGAGGAGCGCGGCCGCATCTTCACCATCAAGCTCGGCCCGCAGAACGTCGCCGTCCTCATCGGTCCCGAGTATCACCGCGCCTTCTTCATGGAGACCGACAAGAAGCTTAATATCGCCACGCCCTACAAGTTTTTGCGGGCTGCGTTCGGCGAGGTGTTTTTCATCGCCGGGCACGAGGAGTACGTGCGCCAGAAGCCGTTCGTCACCCAGGCGTTCCGTCGCGAGAAAATGGTCCACTACATCGAGGTCATGGACCGCGAGGTCCGCAAGTGGCTCGATTCGCTGGGCGACGAAGGCACGTTTGAGGTCGTTGGGGCGATGAGCCGCCTGGCGCAGGAGATCGCCGGCAACGCCCTCATGGGGGAGCGCTTCCAGGAGGAGGCTGGGCGCGAGTTCTGGGACCTGTACGATGATCTGGCCAAGGGCATCGACCCCGTTCTGCCGCCCAATCTGCCGCTGCCCAAGTTCTGGCGACGCGACCGGGCGCGGGCGAAGATGGCCGCCATCCTGGGGCCGATCCTCGATGAGCGTCGCGCCAACCCCGAGGCGTACAACGACTTCCTGCAGGATTTCGTCAACGCCCACTACGCCGACACCGGCGCGTCCATCGAGGATGAGGTTCTGCTCAACCTGATGCTGGGGCTGATGTTCGCCGGGCACGAGACGACCTCCGGCCAGGCGGCCTGGAACATCATCCTGCTGCTGCAACACCCCGACTATCTGGCCAGGGTGCGCGAGGAAGTCGACCGCATCGCCCCCGCCGGCACGCCCATCGACGGCAAGGCGCTGCACCAGATGACCTATCTGGGTTATGCCGTGACCGAGGTGGAGCGACTGCGGCCGTCGGCCGATATCCTGCTGCGCGATGTGGACGAGGAGATCGAGATCGGCGGCTATCGCATCCCCGCCGGCTGGAAGGTACAGGTGGCCGGCGAGATCGCCCATCGCCTGCCCGATCTGTTCGACGAGCCGGACTACTATGACCCGCTGCGTTTCGCGCCGGAGCGCGCCGAGGACAAGGCCGACCGCTTCGCCCTGATCGGCTTCGGTGGCGGCGTCCACAAGTGCATCGGCATGAACTTCGCCAACAACGAGATCAGCGTCATCACCGCCCTGCTGTTGCAGCAATTCGACTTGGAGCTGGTGACGAAAAAGCCGGGCGTGGCGCGGGGGACGGGGGCCAATCGGCCGACGCCGACCATCGTTCGCTATCGCCGCCGGGTGCAATCGGAACACGTCGCGGCCACGGACCCGGCGACGGCTGCGGAGGGCTGCCCGGTTCATTAAACCGGCGCGGCTGAAACCTGCATCAGGCCGCAAAAGTTGGTAAAAACAGGACAGACCGGCGCGGGCGTGTCTCGCGCCGGTTATTAAATATGAGGAGCTATTCATGCTGGATTTTTCGCAATTGCAAAGTCGTCACATGACAATGGGGGAGCTGGTCGCCGGCCTGACGGTGGACGACTTGCGCGACCTGACGAACGAGATGATCGACCGTCAGCTGGAGTTGATCGCCGATTGTGTGGATTACGACGTAACCTTTATGCCCGATGACCCCGCGGCCGAGGACAAATACGCCACTAACGAAGCCGAGGCCAACGTGGCCTGGACGCTGGGACACGTGATCGTCCATGTCACCGCCTCGTCGGAGGAGAAGGCTTTCCTGGCCGCCGAGCTGGCGCGAGGCATCGACCGGGATGGTCGGTCGCGCTACGAGACGCCGTGGGAGACGGTGACGACCATCGAGCAGGTGCGCGCCCGCCTCGAGGAGAGCCGCCGCATGCGTCTGGCCTCGCTGGACATGTGGCCCGACGAGCCGGATTTGAGCCTGACAATCACCTATCGCTGGCTGCGCGGCCCGATGAACGCCGTCGCCCGCTACGTCATGGGCTTACTCCACGACAACGACCATCTGGAGCAGATCGCCGAGATCGTGCGGCAGGCACAAGTCTCGCGGCAATTCGCATAGTCAATCATTGGTCAGAACAGAGGAGGCGCAAGGACACCATGACCACCGAAGCAGCCTTGTCCATTCAGAGTCTCGTCAAATCCTACGGCCGCGTGCCCGCCTTGCGCGGCGTCGATCTCGAGGTGCGGCGCGGCGAGGTGTTCGGCTTCCTCGGCCCCAACGGGGCGGGCAAGACGACCACCATCCGCTGCCTGCTCGACCTCATCCGGGCCGACAGCGGCGCGATGCGCGTGCTGGGGCTTGACCCCACAGCCGATCCCGTCGGTGTGCGGCGGCGCGTCGCCTATCTGCCCGGCGAGCTGAATCTGGAGCCCAACCAGACGGCCGAGCGCACCCTGCGCTATCTGGCCGCGCTGCGCGGGAACGACGTCGATTGGGGGCGCGTGCGCAAGCTGGCCGAACGCCTGCAACTCGATCTGAAGATGCGCATCAGGAACATGTCCAAGGGCAACAAGCAGAAGGTCGGCATCGTGCAGGCCTTCATGGCTCCGGCGGCGCTGATGCTGCTGGATGAGCCGACGTCGGGTCTCGACCCGCTGATGCAGCGCGAGGTGCACCGGCTGGCGCTGGAGGCCCGCGACGAGGGGGCGACGGTGTTCTTCTCGTCCCACATCATCAGCGAGGTGGAGGCCATCGCCGAGCGCGTGGCCGTCATCCGCGACGGCCGCATCGCCCAGACGCTGGACCCGCACGAGCTGGTCGGCCTTTCCGTGCGGCGGGTGCGGGTGCGCCTGCACGACCCGCTGCCGGATGACGCCGGCCTGTCGGCCGTGCCCGGCGTGACCGGCATCGAGCGCAACGGCTCCACGCTGACGGTGCAGATCGAGGGGGAGATGGACGGGCTGATCAAGGCCCTGGCTTCCTGGCACGTCATCGATCTGGAGATCGAGCGGCCGTCGCTGGAAGAGATTTTCATGAAGCTGTACTCATGACGGAGGCAATGAAACCATGCACGGCTTGATGACTGAATTCACCCAAACGTTGCGCCGCCTGCGCGGGCAAATCCTCGGCTGGGGGATTGGGCTGGCTTCCTATGGCCTGCTGATGGGGGCGATGTTCAGCAGTATCAATCAGATCGAGGGTCTGGATGAGTTGCTGGCTAACTACCCGCAGGAGTTTCTGGCCTTCATGGGCGATGTCTCCACGTTTTCCACCCCGAGCGGCTACTTCGGCACGTACTTCTCGAATCTGGTGCCCCTCTTCCTGGTCATCTTCGCCGTCTCGACCGCCGCAGGGCTGCTGGCGGGCGACGAGGAGCGGGGCACGCTCGATCTGGTGATGGCCTATCCGCTCAGCCGTTGGGCGCTGTTCGCGGGGCGGGCGCTGGGGTATATCGTGGCCCTGGGGCTGGTCCTGCTCATCAGCTATCTGGGCTGGCTGGTGGTGCTGCCGTGGTCAGGCATGGATGTCAGCGCGCTGCAACTTTTGCGGCCGTTCGTGCCGCTGTTCGGGCTGATGCTGTTGTTTGGCGGGTTGGCGCTGCCGCTCAGCCTGCTGTTGCCGTCGGCGCGGATGGCGTCGACGGTGGCCGGCGGCTTGCTGGTGGCCAACTTCCTGCTGGCCGGGCTGGCCAAGATCAACGACAGCCTGCAACCGATCATGGACCTGACGCCCTTCGCTTTTTACCAGCAAGGGGACGCGATGGACGGCCTCAACTGGGGCTGGGCGCTGGGGCTGATGGCCGTCGGGCTGCTGTTCATCGTCATTGCCGGGTTCGTCTTCAATCGTCGCGACATCCGCGTTGGCGGCGAGAAGGGTTGGAGTTTGGGTTAGCGCGGTCTCTCATCCATCTGCGGCCGCATCAAGGCGACCGGCCACGGTACGTCCCATGAACGAACACCCCATTTACACCATCGGCCACTCCACCCGCTCGCTGGAGGAGTTCATCGCCCTGCTGCGCGAGCATGGCGTGACCCTCGTGGCCGACGTGCGCACCGTCCCGCGCTCGCGCCACAACCCGCAGTACAATAAGGACACGCTGCCCGAATCACTGGCGGCGGCCGGCATCGGCTACCGGCATCTGCTCGATCTGGGCGGACTGCGGCACACGACGGCCGCCTCGGTCAACAACGGCTGGCGCAACGCCTCGTTTCGTGGCTATGCCGACTACATGCAGACGTCGGGCTTCGAGGTCGGGCTGGAGGAATTGCTGGGCCTGGCACGCAAGGAGACGGTGGCCGTGATGTGCGCCGAGGCCGTGCCCTGGCGCTGCCATCGCTCGCTGATCGGCGACGCGCTGACCGTGCGCGGCATCGACGTGGAGAATATCATCAGCGAGGGCGACACCCAACCCCATCACATGACACCCTTCGCCCACGTGGAGGGGTTGCGCATCACCTATCCGCCCGAAGAAACGGCGGGCTAACGCCTGTAGCGCAAGCTTTAGCTTGTGGAGCAAGCTGCCGGCTTGCCGACCGTACAAACTTCATGTGGAGGAACAGTCATATCCCAGGCGTGATTTTGACGACAAGTTTGGCTTCCACTATCATTAACAAATGAGTCAGACGCTGTCGCAAATTCTGGTTCTCATCGAAAATGACGAGGTGTGGATATCATCTCTACGGATATGATGAGTTGGCTGCCGACTCAATTACCGTTCGTGAAGTGTTAGAAGGCGTATTTGACGCCGTGGTTATTGAGGATTATCCTGATTATGGCAAAGGATCGGCCGTCCTGGTACTGGAACGTGATGGAGATGGTCAGCCGGTTCACGTGATTTGGGGAATTCCGAAGGGTTACTCGACACCTGCCGTGCTGGTGACTGCCTATCGACCTGATCCGGTGCGATGGTCGGATGATTTTCTAAGGAGAAGGAGATGACCACAAAACAAACGACCAAGCTGATCCATGAGGGCGAGTTTGTGGCTGAGGTCGATGTCGATCTGATTATCACCGCGGATGAATGGTCACCCTATTTGTCCTTGCAAGATGCCAACAAGCTCGATGATGTGCGGCTGGCGCTGCGTCGGGGAGACCTCGAGGCCGCGGCAAAGCTGGCTCGCGTGTTCAGGTTGATCCCGGTTGCGGTGTGAGTATGAGCCAAAGGGGGCGAGACAACCGGCAACCAACGTTTCAGAAATCTGACGGAACCTCCGCGCCGGTTTTCCCGCCCGTACAATTCATCCATCCCATCTCACTGATTATTGACAACCAATGGCCCCCGACTATAATCACTTTCCATGTTTGATGGGGGCCGGACTTACCCAAGAATATCGCACGACCTCCTCAAAAAAAGCGAAGAATGCAGTGAACGAACAAGCTGAACCTGGCGGTAGTCATAGACAGACGCCGCCCCTGCCAACCGAATAATCACCCCCCGGTCGGCAGGCCATCGTTCCGCCTCCAGGGGTTTTCGAACCCGGAGGTGTCCCATGTTGTACACAGACCTGGAAACAATCCTGGACAAGGTCCGCGCCTCACTGGAGGCGGACGATCTCAGCGGCGCGGTCGCCACCATCGAAGCGTTGCGCGCCCCTGATCAGGCCGATCTATTCTACGAACTGGACGACCATCATCAGTCGGTCCTGTTGCCGCGCCTCGACCCGGAGGATTCGGCCGACATTCTGGAAGAACTGGAGGACGAGGACGCCGCTCGCCTGGTGGCCGGGCTGTCGCCCGACGCGGCCGTCCGCATCATCGACGAGATGGAGCCGGACGAGGCGGCCGACTTGCTGATCGAGATGGAGCCGGCGCGCCAAGCCTACATGCTGTCCCAACTGGAGGACGCCGCCGAACTGCGGCCGCTGCTGCTGCACCCCGAGGACACGGCCGGCGGTTTGATGACCAGCGAGTTCCTGGCTCTCGGCCGGCGCATGACCGCCGGGGACGCCCTGGTGGCCCTGCGCACCTGGAAGCCGGATGTCGAGGATGTGTATGACGTCTATGTGATCGACCGCGACGGCTGTCTGGCCGGCGTGGTGGACATTCGCGGGCTGCTGCGCGAGGACCCCGCGGCCGTGCTCATCGACCTGGTCGATCCGGAGGTGGTCTCAGTGCCGGCCGACGCCGATCAGGAGGAAGTCGCCCGGCTCATGGCGCGCTATGACCTGACGACGCTGCCGGTTGTCGATGACAACGGCGGGCTGCTGGGCGTGGTCACCATCGACGACGTGATCGACGTCATCGAGGAGGAGACGACCGAGGACTTTCACCGCCTGGGGGCGTCGGAGCCGCTCGACCGGCCCTATCTCGATGCCGGGGTGTTCGTCATCTTTCGCAAGCGCATCGGCTGGCTGCTGATGCTGTTCCTGACCGGCACGCTCACCGGCAGCGTCATCAATCACTTCCAGAATCAACTCAACGCAGTGGTGGCGCTGGCGCTGTTCATCCCCTTGCTCATCGGCACGGGGGGCAACGCCGGCTCGCAGACCACCAGCACGATCATCCGCGCCCTGGCTATCGATGACATCGACGAGAACGACCTGCTGCGGCCGCTGCTGCAGGAGATCACCGTGGGGGTCATGCTGGGGCTGGTGATGGCCGTGGTGGCCTACTTCCGGGCCGTCACCTGGGGCACCGGCCAGATGGTGGCCATCACGGTGGCTGTGGCCATCTTCGCCATCCTCGTCTGGGCTAACGGGTTAGGCTCCATCCTGCCCATCCTGGTGAAGAAGGCCGGGCTGGACCCGACGGTGGTCTCCGGTCCGGCCATGAGCACGCTGGTGGATACGACCGGCTTGCTGATCTACTTTACAATTGCCGGGTTTTTGCTGGCGTTGTGAGAAGGGACAACCTGCATCACCGCTCCGCTGATACTTCGGCCGTCATCCCCCAGCGCAGAGGCAGATCGG
>CAZZJN010000100.1:0-10226 GCA_964654505.1 uncultured Ardenticatenaceae bacterium
TGGATGGCCATGCGCGAGGATGAAGATGTGGCGGAGGCAGTGGGTATCAATCTGGTGTCCACCAAGCTGCTGGCCTTTTCCATCGGCGCAGCCTTCGCCGGACTGGCCGGGGCGCTGTTTGCCCCGCGTATCGGTTCCGTATTTCCTAACAGCTTCGAGCTTCTTATCTCGATCAATGTCTTGTGTATCGTCATTGTCGGCGGTATCGGCAGTCTGCCCGGCGTCGTGCTCGGCGCGTTCGTGCTGGTCGGTCTGCCGGAACTGTTGCGCGAGTTTGAGGAGTACCGGCTACTCATGTATGGCATCCTGCTGATCGTCATGATGCTCGTCCGGCCCGAAGGTCTCTGGCCGTCGGCCATCACCCGTCGCGAATTGCATGCCGCGGAGGAAGAGGCCGCGCGCGAGGGTATTCAGCACGAAGAGGTCCATCCTATCGCCTGAGGGTGACGATATGAGCAACATACTGGAAACAACCAACGTAACCAAGCGCTTCGGCGGTCTGACGGCCGTGAATGACCTGAGCTTCTCTATTCCCAAGGGCAGCATCGTCAGCATCATCGGCCCCAACGGCGCGGGCAAGACGACGTTCTTCAACTGCATCACCGGCTTCTACAAGATCGACGAGGGCGACATCGTCTTCGACGGCCAATCCATCAAGGGCCGGTCGCCCGACCAGATCACCAAGTTGGGCATCGCCCGTACGTATCAGAACATCCGGCTCTTCTCCAATATGTCGGCCATCGAGAATATCCTCGTGGGCATGGAGCCTCGGCTTCACTCGCCGTGGTATGGCCCGGTCTTTGGCCTGCGCGGCACAAAGGATGAGGAAGAAAAAGCGGTCGTGGAGGCCAACCAGCTACTCAACTTCGTGAGTCTGCGCGGCAAAGGCGATACCCTGTCCCGCAATTTGCCCTATGGCGATCAGCGACGGCTGGAGATCGCCCGCGCGCTGGGCGGCAACCCCAAGCTCCTGCTCCTCGACGAGCCGACGGCCGGCATGAACCCGCGCGAGACGGCCGAGACGACCGAGTTTATCCGTAATCTGCGGGACGAAGTGGGCATCACGGTTCTGCTGATCGAGCACGATATGCGCGTGGTCATGGGCATATCGGAGGACATCACCGTGCTGGACTATGGCGAGAAAATCGCCCAGGGAACGCCGGTGCAAATTCAGGGCAACGCCCGCGTGGTCGAAGCCTATCTCGGCCGGGGCGCTGCCGGAGCCGCCCATCTGAGTCTGGATCACAAGGAGGCTGCATGAGCATCCTGGAACTGAAAGATGTACACGCCTATTACGGCAAGATTCATGCCCTGAAAGGCGTCTCACTGACCGTTGACAAAGGCGAGATCGTGACCCTCATCGGTGGCAACGGCGCGGGCAAGACCACGACGCTGCGAACTATCTGTGCCCTCATGCGGCCGACCGTCGGTTCGGTCACATTCAACGACGAGGATCTGTCGCATCACAAACCCAGCTCGCTGACTGCCAAGGGCATCGCCATGGTTCCCGAAGGGCGTGGTGTGTTCGCCCGCATGACCGTTCTGGAAAATCTGGAGATGGGCGCCTTCCATCGCAAGGACAAGGAGATCGCCCAGGATATCGACCAGATTTATGACCTGTTTCCGCGCCTCAAGGAGCGTCGCACGCAGCTGGCCGGCACGATGTCCGGCGGCGAGCAGCAGATGCTGGCCATGGGCCGAGCCATGATGTCGCGGCCGAGCCTGTTGCTCCTCGATGAGCCGTCGATGGGTCTCGCTCCCGTCCTGGTGGAGGCCATCTTCAGCACCATCGTGGACATCAACAGCCGGGGCACGACCGTTCTCCTGGTGGAGCAAAACGCGCTGATGGCGCTCAACATCGCCAGCCGCGGCTACGTCCTGCAAACGGGCGCGATCGTTCTCAGCGATAGTGCCAAGGCGCTGCAACAGAACGAGATGGTCCAGAAGGTCTATCTGGGCATTGAATAATGATAGCTGGAGGCTCGCCTTCGCTGCTCGAACTCTTTCAGGGTGTAGGGGCGGGTTTCAAACCCGCCCTCTAAATACAATGGGGACATATGTGCCCCCAATCTGCCTAATCCATGAAACTCCGACTCTACTCCGCGGCCGATGTCAATCGCGCCTTGCCCATGGCCGAGGCCATCGAGGGGGTGAAGGCGGGCTATGTCCAGCTCTCGGCCGGCCGCGCCCAGGTTCCGTTGCGTACACCCCTGGACGTCTCGCCCGATAACGTCACGCTGATCATGCCCTTTTACACGCCCGATGGGGGTGGCGCGCTGGGCCTCAAGCTGGTCTCCGTGTTTGGCGACAACGTCGCGAGGGGCTTGCCGCTCATCCACTCCGTTGTACTGGCCGTCGATCCGGCGACCGGCGCGCCCCAGGCGTTGATTGAGGGGGGCACGCTGACCGCCATTCGTACCGGCGCGGCCTCCGGCGCGGCAACCGACGTGTTGGCCCGGCCTGACGCGGCCGTCGCCGCCATTTTCGGCAGTGGGGTACAGGCCCGGCGGCAACTGGAGGCAGTCTGCACCGCGCGGTCGATCGAGCACGTATGGGTCTACAGTTTGGCCGGGGCTGAGGAGTTCGCGGCCGAGATGGCCGGCCATGGCCCCATCCCCGCCGATATTCGCATCGCCGACAGCCCGCGCCAGGCGGTGGCCGAGGCTGACGTTATCTGTACCGCCACAACCTCGCGCAAGCCCGTGTTCGACGGCCGCGATTTGAAACCCGGCGCACACATCAACGGCATCGGTTCGTTCACACCCCAGATGCAGGAGATCGACGCCTCTGTCGTGCGTCGCGCGCGGGTCGTCGTCGATTCCGTCGCGGCGGTCCTGGCCGAGGCCGGCGATCTAATCATCCCGCTTAACGCCGGGGAGATCGGCCGCGATCATATCGATACTGAGCTGGGCGAAGTTATCGCCGGAATCAAGCCGGGGCGAACCAGCCCCGAGCAGGTCACCTTCTTCAAGTCCGTCGGCGTGGCCGTCCAGGACGCCATGGCCGCCCAAATCATCTTGCGCAACGGCTCCGCTCTGGAGCTGGGCACAGCAATCGACCTATGAGCACCTTACCCTCAACAGCCCAGGTCGTCGTCATCGGCGGCGGCGTCATGGGCGCAAGCACTGCCTATCATCTGGCGTTGCGCGGCATGCGCGATGTCGTGCTGCTGGAAAGCCAGAGCTTCTTCGGTCAGGGAGCCACCGGCAAATGCGCCGGCGGCATTCGCTACCAGTTCTCCACGGCCATCAACATCCGGCTCTCGCAGCTTAGCCTGCCGATGCTCAGTCGCTTCGAGGAGGAGACGGGCCAGCCTATCGACCTGCGCTATCCCGGCTATCTGCTATTGGCGACGACCGAGGAAAACGTGGCCGAATTTCAGCGCAACATCGCGCTGCAACACAGTCTGGGCGTGCCCACGGAATGGCTGGAGGCTGACGAGGTTCGCCGCCGCATCCCGCAAGTCAGGACCGATGATGTGCTGGCGGCCACCTATCACAAAGGAGATGGCCTGGCCGACCCCAACGGCGTCGTGGCCGGTTACATCAGCGCCGGTCGGCGGTTAGGCGTACGCGCTTTCAATGACGCGCCGGTGACGGGCATCGAGGTCACTAGCGGCCGCGTGACGGCCGTGAATACGCCGCTCGGCCGCATCGCCTGTCAGATGGTGGTGAACGCTGCCGGTCCTTGGGCCGGTCTGGTCGGCGAGATGGCCGGCGTGCCCATCCCCATCACACCCGTCCGTCGCCAGATCGTGACGACCTCGCCTCTGCCCGAATTGGACCCGAATTTCCCCTTTGTCATCGACTTTGCCCGCAGCCTCTACTTTCACCGCGAGGGCGAGGGCTTGCTGACCGGGATGTCGAATCCCAACCAGCCCGCCGGTTTCGACGAGAGCGTCGACGATGATTGGGAATTGATCCATCTGGAGGCGGCGGTCGAACGGCTGCCTCTGCTGGCCAAGGCTGGTTTGCAAGCTCATTGGGCGGGCCTCTATGAGGTGACGCCCGACGCGCATCCGATCATCGGCCGCGTGCCCGATCTGGAAGGCTTCATCGTGGTCGCCGGGTATTCCGGTCACGGTTTCATGCACGGCCCGATCGCCGGTCTGCTGGTGACGGAGATGATCCTAGACGGCCACGCGCACACGCTCGACATCAGCGAGCTGGCCTACGAACGATTCGCCGCCGGTCGCCTTGCTTACGAATACAACGTCATCTAGGGCCGCCAATGCGGGTTCGCGTATGCCGGCCGCCTGCGCGAACATCGCTAGTATTGTGTGTAATCGGTGAAATATGGCGCTCCACTTCTGCCGATCGGGCCAAAATCGGTATACTTGCGCCGTGGCCGAGATTAACGGCCGCCATTAATCCGGTTAATCTGTGTAAGCTGTGAAATCCTGGCTTTCCCTCCAACGAATAATCATCATCCTGATTCTCATGACAACAGCTGCCCTGGTCGCCTGCAATGGGGCGTCCGAGGCGGAAGTTGGCGAGGTCGCCCCGACCGCCACCGTCCCCGTCGCGCCGACGGCCGATCTGCCGGTCGATGCCGCCGGTGACCTGCTGGTCATTGCCACCGATGCTCCGCTGCCGCCCTTCGCCGACTTTGATGTGTTCGGTAACATCATCGGCTTCAACAACGCTGTTGTCGAGGGCATCGCCGCGCGAACCGGCCTGGAGTACGAGTTCGTCGTCACCCCCAGCGACGGTGTCCTCGATAATATCGCTGCCGGGTCGGCACGCGACTTCGATGCCGTCATGTCGGCCCTGGTCATTCCCGATACGCCGCCGCCGGGTATCGCCTTTACCCATCCCTATCTGGAAGTCGGGCAGGTTCTGGCCGTCCTTGTCGACGACAAGACCGTCAACGGCGCGGCCGACATTCAGCCGGGAATGGCCGTCGGCGTGCTGAAGGACAGCGCGGGGCAGGACGCGGCCGCGGCTCTGGGTATTGCCGAGTCGGACCTATTCGCCACCTACGATCGGCCGTCGCAACTCTTCCAGGCGCTCATTGACGAGGTCATCGACGTTGTCATCGTCGACAGCTATATCGCCGAATATTTCTCGCGCAACTTCCCGGAGCAGGTACGCATCGCCGGCGGCGAGGGACGAGAGGCCTGGCTTGATCATCGCGCCTACGGCATCGCCGTGGCCGCCGACAACACCGAGCTTCTTGACACGCTCAATTCGGCCATCGACGGTTTGCGTGATGCCGGCGCGCTGGATGATCTGACCGTCTCCTGGCTCATCTCCGAGGCCGATCCCGCGGCGGCCGTCAATCCCGGCGAGTCTCGCGTCGGCACGCCCACCACTGAGCTGTTCATCGGCGTGGTGGGCCAATTCTCCGACATGGATCCGGCCTCGCTGACGACCGATTTCGTCAGTTGGGAGGTCAAGACCAACACGATGAGTGGCCTCTATCGCTTTAATCCCGACAATCAGTTGGAGCCGCTGCTGGCCTCGGCGCTGCCGTCCGTCTCCGAGGACAAGCTGGAATATACCATCCCGCTGCGCGCGGGTTTGCGTTTTCCCGACGGCAGCGAATTCACGGCCGATGACGTCAAATGGTCACTCAATCGCGCGGCCGGACTGGGGAACTTCCTTGTCAATACCTATCTCAAGGACAGCAACGGCGACAATTTCGCCGACGAAGATGCGGTGCAGGTCATCGACCCGTCGACGGTCAAGATCATCCTGAAGGAGCCGACCGGCTATTTCCCGGCGATTTTGGCCGTGCCGCCCTTCTTCCCCATCAGCAGCGAATGCTATTCCGAGGCCGGCGATCCCGGCAGCACGTGCGGCGCCATTGGCCCCTACACCATCGTGAGTTGGGAACTCAACGATCGCCTGCGCCTGCGCGCCAATCCCGACTGGCCGGGTGAGCCGAAACCGGCATTTGAGAACATCACGGTTAAATTCTACACCGACGCCGGTTCGATGCGACGCTCGCTGGTCGAGTTCCGCTCGGTGGATCTGGCCTGGACGGGATTGACGTTCCCTGATTATGTCGAATTGTCCGGGCTGGATGAGAACGGCGACGGCACGGCAGATTACACCGGCTGGCAGGGTAGCAACACCTTCAAGAGCTACATCATCTTCGAGCAAGGGACCGAACCGTGGGACAGCGAGCGGGTGCGGCAGGCGGCCGCGCTGGCCATCGACCATGATGCCCTGGCCGCGCTGTTCGGTGGGGCGCGATTGCCGCTCCTCAGCCCGGTCCCCGATACCATCCCCGGGCACCTGCCCACTTTCCCCGCGCGCGATCTGGAGGCGGCCCGGGCGTTGTTGCGCGCCGAGGGCTATACCGAGGCCACGAAATTGCCGATCACGCTGTGGTACGTCAACGACGGCCGCTACAGCTCGCTGGAAGACACCTACGCTGCGACCATCAAGGCCCAACTGGAGGAGACCAATATTTTCCAGGTGGAGACGGCCGGGGCGAGTTGGGACGAGTTCCGCCTGCAGATCTCGCAGTGCAGCTTCCCCATGTACCTGATTGGTTGGCCCTCTCCGGGGCAGCCGACCACCTACCTCGATGCCACCAGTTGGACGGACTTCTTTGTCACCAATACCAACCGCGTGTTTTGCTCTAACTATGAGAGCGACAAGATGACCAAACTCGTGGCGGAGGCGCGGGCGGAGGTGGAAGAAGGCCCGCGGCTGGAGCTATACGGCCAGGTTCAAACGCTTTGGGCCAAGGAGTTGCCGACCCTGCCGCTGACCCAGGAGCCACGCCGGGCCGTCTCGCTGACGACCATCGGCGGTGTCCGCGTCGACGCGCTGGGGTTGATGCACTACGAATGGTTGACGAAAGAGGGGTCTGAGTAAGTCCCTACTGCCCGACCGTTTGCTTTTCCTGCTGCTCGCGCTTTTTGGCTCGTCGTCCCACCAGGCGTTCCGTGCCGTTCATGACGCGCTTGATGTTCGGCCGTAGCGCCCAGGTGACGACGAGACCCGCGGCGATGCTGCCCGCCAGATAGGCGACCGTCGTGTCGATGCCCATGAAATAGCGGACGGCGAAGGCCACGATCGTCACCGCGGCCATGCTCAACGAAGCCACCGAAGCCATGCCCACGAAGTAGAGCATGCCGCCCATGACCACGAAAGCGATGGGCAACACCCACGGCCAGATGGCGGTTGACCAGCCGACATTAGGCCCCGTCCCCGCCCCGCCACCGAATTTGAGGAAGATGGACCAGTTGTGGCCGATGACCGAGAACACGCCGGCTGTCGCCTGGGCCCAAGGCAATGCGGCCGGGCCGAGCGCGTTGCCCAATAGCTGCGTCGTCAGCCAGACAGCCAGGAAGCCCTTGAAGACGTCGCTCAACGAGGTGAGCACGCCGACGCCAAGCCCGGCAGCGCGGAGGGAGTTCGTACCACCGGTGCGGCCGCTGCCGATGGTGCGCAGGTCTTCGCCCTTGAACAGGCGGACGTAGATGTATCCAAACGGAATCGAGCCGCACAAGTAACCGATAAGCGCGGCCAACACAAAATAAACTGCCTGCATGATTAAAAGCTCCCTCAATGGATTTGGGACTATACTGTTAGAACACGGCCGAGGCCATTTGGTTGCACCGTTCGCCGGCGATGATCAGGCTGTCGTCGACAGTTCAATGGCCCTCACCTGACCGTCCCGGATGGTGTAGGCTCGTACTTCAGGGAGCATCCGGTCGGCCAGCGAGATGATGATCTGCGCCGAATCGGGGTAATTCGCCTCGGCCACGTCGGTTGCCGACGGCCGCGCCGGACCGCCCGGATGGGAATGGCAGATGGCGACGACTTCCAGTCCCGCTGCATCGATGGTCATCATCGCCCGAACCTGTTGCCGTGGCTCCATCTTGTAAGCAACGGAACTGTGCAGGCCGTTCTCCACCGGAATGAACAGCGTCGCCCGGCCGTCGCGGCCGCCCAGCAGGCCACACGCCTCTTCGGGATAGTGGGCCGCCGCGTGGGTGAGCATCTCCTCTATCAGGTCAGGGGGCAGGCGCAACTCATCCATCACCGGGGGATCGTACCGGCAGGCATCATGACAGGCAAACGGGCCGCGCCACTACGCGGCCCGCTTGCCTGACTTGATTCGTCCAGCTAACTCTTGTGGATGCCGCCCTCGGTCAGCGCGGTCACGTCCAGCAGCTTGTCGGCCATCTCGGCCGTCAGATAGCCTTTCTCGGTGACGACCTCGCGGACAGTCCGATTGGTCGCCAGCGCTTCCTTGGCCACCTCGGCCCCCTTCTGGTAGCCGATGACCGGGTTGAGGGCCGTCACCAGAATGGCGTTCTTGGCCAGCCAGCCGGTGGCCTTCTCAGCGTTGGCCGTCAGTCCCACGACGCAATTGTCGATGAAGGAGTTGACGGAGTTAATGATGATGTCCATGCTCTGGAACAGGTTGAAGGCGATGATGGGCATCATTACGTTCAGTTCCAGTTGCCCCGCCTGTCCGGCCAGCATCACCGTCAGGTCGTTGCCCATCACCTGGAACATGGCCATGTTGAGCATTTCGGCCAGAACCGGGTTGACCTTGCCGGGCATGATCGACGAGCCGGGTTGCACCGGTGGCAGGCGAATCTCATCCAGACCCGTGGTGGGGCCGGAAGCCAGCAACCGGAAATCGTTGGCGATACGGGTCAGGTCCTGGGCCAGGGTGCGCAACGCACCGCTGAAGTGCACCGGGTCGGCCATGCTCTGCATCGATTCGAACAGGTCATCGCTTTCATACAACTGCAAGCCACTCAGGCGGCCGAGTACCTTGACCATGCGCGAGTGATATTCGGGGTGGGCGTTAAGGCCGGTGCCGGTGGCCGTGCCGCCGATGCCCAGTCGCCTCAGCCCTTCGGCCGACTGGCGAATCTTGTCCACATCGCGCTCGATGGCCCGCGCGTAGGCCCCGAATTCCTGACCCAGGCGCACGGGAACAGCGTCCTGCAGGTGGGTGCGGCCGCTCTTGACAATGCCGTCGAATTCGCGGGCCTTGTTGCGCAGCTCGGCCGCCAGCCGGTCCAGCGTGGCCAGCATTTCATCCAGTCGCCATAGCGCGCCCAGGCGGATGGCGGTGGGGATGGTGTCGTTGGTCGATTGGGCCATGTTGACGTGGTCGTTGGGGTTTACCGGTTTGCCCTTCTCGCCCAGAGCGAAGCCCAGAATTTCGTTAGCCCGGTTGGCCATGACCTCGTTGATGTTCATGTTGTGGCTGGTTCCCGCGCCGGCCTGAATGGGATCGACGACGAACTGATCGGCATACTTGCCGGCCAGTATCTCGTCTCCGGCCTGGATGATGGCTTGTGCCATGTCGTCACCGGTGACGGTGTGGCCGCCGGCCTCCTTGTCCATGAACAAGCCCAGGTCGTTGTTGACTTCGGCCGCGGCGCGTTTGATCAATACCATCGACCATACGAAAGCCGGATAGGGTCGCAAACCGGTGATGGGGAAGTTGTGAATGGCGCGCTGGGTTTGCGCTCCCCAATAGGCCGCAGCCGGGACCCGCACATCGCCCAAAGAGTCTTTCTCGATGCGAAACTCGTCAGTCATATCATTCCTCCATAAATAAAGAACCGAATTAACTAACCAGACAAACAGGTCAGTTAATTCGGTTCAGGTGCTTAGCGGAAGAAGGGCCGAGCATTCCCGGCCTTTCCGGGTGGGAAACCCACCTTACATGTTCAGGGCGTCGTAGCCTGGGCCTTCGGAGAAGAACCGGTAATTTTCCGGAATATCTTCGGTCAGGTCGATTGCCTCGCCCCCGGCCAACTGTTTGCCGTTGAGCAGTTTGACGGCATGACCGTCGATCTCTCCCTCGAACGGCACGCCGGCGAGTTCGCCTTTCCGGCCGTTGATCCAGACACCGGCCGGAGCCGTGTAGTCAAACGGCACTTCCTCTTCGGGGAAGATGGCCTCATAGGGGCACTCAGGCACACAAGCGCCGCAGTCGATGCAAGTGTCGGGGTCGATGTAGAGCAGAGGCCAATCCGCTTCGGGCTGGCCCAGGATCATACATTCGACTGGACACACCTCGACGCAGGCCGTGTCGCGGAGGCACAATCGGGTAATGATGTGAGTCATTTACTGTCTCCTTATATTGATTAACCGACCGGGCCTGTCAGGACGGCAAGTCCGTTCGGGTGGATAATCATTTTCCGGCGGCCGAGTAGCGAGCCGCAACAGCATCCCAATTCACGACGTTCCACCAAGCCGAGACGTAATCCGGCCGGCGGTTCTGGTAGTTCAGGT
>CAZZJN010000101.1:0-10117 GCA_964654505.1 uncultured Ardenticatenaceae bacterium
CCGGTCGACATGCTGGCCGCGGCCACCGCCGGGCAATACGTCGAATCGCTGCGCATCCTGCTCGACGATCCCGGCGTCCACAGCGTCATGATTATTCTGCCGCCGCCGCCGATGGAGTCGGCCGGCGGGGTGGCCCGCGCCCTCATCCCCATCATCTACGCCGCCACTAAGCCGGTCGTCGTCGCCCTGATGGGCGAGCGCATGATCCAGGAGGCGGTCGAATATTTCCGGTCGGCGCGCGTGCCCGAATATCGCTTCCCGGAGCGGGCCGCGTCGGCGCTGGCCGTGCTGACCGAGCGGGCCGAACTGATGCGGGCCGACGCCGGAGAGATCGAGCGGCCGCCGCCGGAGGGCATCCGCCGCGACGAGGTTCGCCGCGTCCTGGCCGGCTATCACGCCGCCACGCTGGCCGCCGGCGGCGACCCCGACGGCTTTCTGCCCATCGAGGTCATCGGCGACATCCTGGCCGCCTACGGCATCCCCATGCCGCGAGCCATGCCGGCCGCCTCGGCCGCGCAGGCGGTGGAGCTGGCCGAGCAGGCGGGCTACCCGGTCGTCCTCAAGGTGGCCTCGCCCGACATCGTCCACAAGACGGAGGCCGGCGGCGTGCTGCTCAATTTGGGCGACGCAGACGAGGTGGCGGCGGGCTACGAGACGGTGCTGGCCAACGCCGCCGCGGCCGCGCCGGAGGCCCATATCGAGGGCGTCCTCGTCCAGCGCATGATCACCACCGGGCAGGAGATCATCGTCGGCGCGGTGCAGGACCCGCAGTTCGAGGCCATCGTCATGTTCGGGTCGGGCGGCGTGGAGGTCGAGGGGCTGCGGGATGTGGATTTTTCGCTGGCCCCCCTCAGCGAGGGCGAGGCGTCGGGGCTGCTGGACCGCACCTGGGCCGGGCAACGGCTGAAGGGCTATCGCAACCTGCCCCCCGGCGACCGCGCGGCCGTGCTGGACATCATCCGGCGGCTGGGCCAACTGGCGGCCGACTTTCCCCAACTGGCCGAACTGGAGCTAAATCCGGTGCGCGTCCTGCCCGCGGGGAAGGGAGCGTTTGCCGTGGACGCACGAGGACGGCTGGACGCTCGAGGACGGCTAGACGCGCGCGCGCAACCGGCGACGACCCAATCGCCGTCGAGCCAGACGGCCGGATCGCCTCCGAGCTAGGCGGCGATCGACGAGACGATCTCGACGATCACGGCCACCACCTTGACGATGCCGGGCACGGCCCCGGCCAGCTTGCCCGCCGCGCGCCGGGCGATGTCGCCCAGGTCGGTGATCGTATCCTGATCGGGATGGTCGGACGCGGCTTCCTCGGCCAGCGCGTCAATCCGGCGGGTCAGCGTCTCGGCCGCGGGCACATCCGCCGGCGATACGCGACTCAGGACAGTCTTCAGGTCGGCCATCATCTGCTCCAGCTCCTCGCGCTGGTTGGGCCGCAGCGCGGGCGAGGCGCCGATGGTCTGGGTGACGCCGTCGAGACGGGAGGCGATATTGAGGATGGCCCCGCGGAAGTCGCCGGACATGGTGTATTGGTTGCCCCCGATGTCGTCCCCGGCCACGCTCTTGCTCCCCGCGTTCACATCCCCACCGGCGGTGACGTCGCCGCCGATGAACGCCCCGCCGCCCGTGTTGAGGTTCTGAATCTGGTAGACGGTCGCGCCAACGGCCGGGCCGCCGTCGCTCTGCGGCAGCGCAAAATCGGCCGGGACGTCGGGCCAGCTCACGTTGGCGCGCTGCTTTTTCGCCTCGCGCACCAGCAGCTCCAGGCGGCCGTTGCGGGCCATATCGTAGATGAGCGAGTTGACCTTCGTCGGCTTGGTGCCGCCCCGCAGCGAGTCATAATCGACGCCCATGATGAAGGCCATCGTCTCGATCTCGTCGCCGTTGAAATATTGGGTCAATTTGGCCTGCAGATCGGCCAGAAATTGACGGCTTGCTTCGTTCATGCTTCCTCCAGCTGAAACGCGGACGGTTCCCGTCTCCGTCATTCTCCGGCTAATCGACGCAGGGCGGCAGTGATTTGGCGCGCGGCGGCGGGGATGCCCGGCCGGACGTCGCCCAGCGCGTCGGCGGCCCGCACCAGTCCCAGCCCGCTGACGACGGCCAGCTCGGCATCGTCCTCGGTCAGCGCCCGCGACACCTTGTCCAGCCGCGACACCAGCAGGTTGGCCGTCTCCACATACGCGGCCGGCAAGCGGCCGATCTCCGCCTGCAACCCGGCGATGAGGCCGGTCAGGTCGGCGCGACTCGTGGCGTCGCCCGCCGGCGCGGACAGGATGGTCTGGGTGACATTGCTCAATTGCGATTCGATGTTGAGCGCCGCCCCGCGAAAATCGCCGGACATGACGTACTTGCTGCCCTTTACCTGGTCGCCGCCGATGTTCGTCGGGCCGAGGTTCACATTGCCCCCGGCGGTCACATTGCCGCCCACATAGGCTCCGCCGCCGGTGTTGATGGTCGGCCCGCCCGCGGGCGCCACCAGCGGATCGGGCAGCGGTTGGCCCTTGCTCGCCCCCGCCCCGCCCAGAGCCAGGGCCACGGGGAAGTTCTCGCCGCTGAACTCATAAACCGGCGTCTGGGACACGTTGTACTGCGCCTGGGCCGTCTGCGGCACCTTGCGCGAGACATAGCTCATCAGGTCGCTGACCAGCACGTGGGGGTCGCCGTCGGTTTGGGCATAGCCGGTCAGGGCCTCCACCAGATGATAGGTGAAGATGCTCATCTTGCGGTCGTCGCGCACGTAGGAGCTTTCGGCGGCCGTGGACGAACTGAGCACCGCTCGCCCCTGCCCCTGGGTGAGGGCCACGACGCTGCGGGCCTTGGGCGGCGCGGCGGCCTTGGCCAGCCCCTGTCCGGCCAGCGGATCGTCCCCCTTGATGCCCATGCCGCCCGCGTGGCAGCAGTCGAGGATGGCCAGCATGCGCCGCGGCCGCACCATCTCGATCTCGTCGGACACCTCGGCCGCGCTCAGCAGGTGGTCGATGATGGGCGTGCTCATGTCATAGGGCAGCAGGTAGTAGCGCTTGTCGTCGTTGTTCACCACACCGTGGCCGGAATAGTAGAGGACGGCTGTGGCGTTGCCGCTGCGGTCGGAGGCGATGCGCTCCTTCAGCCACGACAGCCCCTCGCGGATGCCCGCTCGCGAGGCGTTGCGGCCCATCAGCAGGCGCACGTTCTCCTCGGGGTAGGCGCAGCGCTCGGGGTGGATGAGGACCTTGCGCAGGGCCTCAGCGTCGCGGGCCACCATCGGCAGCGCGTAGTTGGGGATCTGGTTTTCGTTGACGGCGATCAGCAGGGCGTAGCCGTTTGTGAACTGCTCTTTGGCCATTGGTTTCCTCGTGATCTTGTCTCGGTGATGCGGGATTATACAACAAAACCCCGCAGCGGCTAGACGAGGGATGTAAAAAAATCAGCGCCGAATCTCCTCCAAAAACACCCGCTCGCCACGTCGCGCCGACTCATAGAGCGCCAGGGCCGTCCGCACGTGGTCGCGCGTCTCGTTCAGGCCGATATAAGGCGGCCGCATGGTGAGGATGGCCTCATGCATGTCCTCGACCTCGCCCAGATAGAGGTCCTGACTTGGGAAGGGGATGTCGTGGGCCGTGCCGCTTTCGTCGAAGAAAGTCAGATTCGCCTCGGGGTCCTCAATGCCGTTGAACGGCCGCGCGATGGCCAGCCGCCCCTTCGTGCCCAACAGCTCGAAGTGGGTGTGGAAGGGCGCGCGGAAGCTGCTGCTGATCTGGGCCATCGCCCCACCCTCGTAATGCAGCAGGCCGGCGAACGACTCATCCACACCGTCGGGGCCGACCCACTGGTCGCCGACGACCCACACCGGCGGCTCGCCCATCACGAACTGGGCCAGGCTGAGGGGATAGATGCCCACGTCCCACAGGCTGCCCCCGCCCCACTCCGGCACCAGTCGTATGCCGTGGGCGGCCCGGTCGATGCGGAAGGAGAACGTGCCGCGCATGACCGTCACCTCCCCCAGGCGGCCGCCGCGGACGAACTCGCCCACGGTCTTGGTCTGCGGGTGGTGGCGATACATGAACGCCTCGGCCAGCACGCGGCCGTTGTCGCGGGCGGCGTCGATCATCTGATCGACCTCGCTCAGGCTGAGGGCGAACGGCTTCTCGCACAGGACATGCAGGCCATGCTCCAGGGCGTTGACCGTCCAGCGGGCGTGGAGATGGTTGGGCAGGCCGATGTAGACCGCGTCGATCTCCCCCGAGGCGATCATGGCCTCGTAACTGCCGAACGCCCGGGGGATGCCCCACTCGGCGGCATAGGCGTCGGCCGAGCGTCGCGTCCGGCTGGCCACGGCCACCAGCTCCCCCTGGGCCGAGGCGCGGATGGCGGGGATGAGGCGGCGATTGATGCGGGCGGTCGACAGCAGGCCCCAGCGTATCTTGTTCATGATCGCCATTGTAAGTCGACCGCGCATGTTGCGCAAAATCGGTTATAATTGCCCCCCATGAAAATCCAAAACCCGCCCCATCACCCTTATCGATCTTCGTTATGGCTCATGTTGGCCATCACCCTGCTGGCGGCCGTTCTGGTTGCCTGCGGCGGCGGCAACGATGCAGCCCCCACCGAGCCGACGGCCGTGGCCGAGGCTCCGCCCGCGGCCGCGCCGACCGAGGCGCCGGCCGTAGCCCCGACCGAGGCGCCCGCTGAGGTACCGACCGAAGCGCCGACCGTCGCCCCCACCGACGTGCCGGCCGAGGCGCCGTCCGGCGGCGCGAGTCTGTCCGGCGAATGCGCCAACGCCTTTTACCCGGTGGTCGACGGCCGAACCATGAATTACGTCACCTCGATGGAGTCGATTGACGATTCGGCCTATTCCCTGATCTACAGCAACGTCACCGAGTCCTCATTCGATCAGACGACCGCCGTCAACGGCGAGACGATGGTCACGGCCACCTGGACCTGCACGGCCGGGGGGATGCTGTCGCCGCAGTTCAGCCAGTTTCCCGGCGGGATGGAAGGGGCCGAGATAGAAGTCGTCGAATTCGACGGGCTGACCGTGCCGCCCGAGGAGATGTTCCAGCCCGGCCAGTCATGGCAGACGCATTACATCACCAACATGCGAATGCCCGTTTTGGGCAGCGACACCCCCATGGAGATGACCCAGATCATCGACTTCACCAACGAGGTGGTCGGCATCGAGGCCATCAGCGTCCCCGCCGGCGACTACTCCGAGGCGGTGCGGGTCAATATCGTCGGGACAATCGTCCAGTCCATGTTGGTCGATGGAACGCCGCAGCCCCTGGGCACGGTCAATTTGACCTATTCCAGCTGGTATGTCGAAGGGGTGGGCATGGTTCTGACGGTCTATGACGACGTGATGGGCATGGGCGCCAGCCGCACCGAGCTGGTCTCGATCGAGTACAATAATTGACGACGGTCAATCAAACGGCCGGGGCGCGAATCAGGCAGGTTCGCGTCCCGGCCGTTTTTATTGGGATCGGGAGACACGGCCCAAGCGCCAGGTCCCCATCCCGCCACAAATCACGATCTCTTTATGGATTGTCCCCGGGAACGATGATAATATGGATGATAGCGGCAATTGATGGAGGTCAGGTCGCTATGTTCCAGCGTTATATCATCACCGTGCAACCCATGGGGAGGGAATTGCCCCTGCCGTTTAACGGCGAACTTTCCGGCCGGGTCATCCATGAGATCGACCGGTTTCACGTCGTCATCGACACGCCCGACGCATCACCCGAGGCGGCCCTGCAGATCGATTGCCGCCGATCGCCCGGCTGCCTGACGATCACCGAGGGCACGATCATCGCCGAGGACTCATCCGCCGGACCCTGGTCGGGGACCTACAACCGGCTGATCATCGGCGACGGCGAGCTCCGGCTGCACAACGACACCTACGGCCTGCTGACCTGCTATTTCGCCCAGTCCGACGGCGTCCTCCACATCTCCAACTCCCTGCGCCTGCTGCGCGATCGCGCCGCCCTGCCCCCCGACGAGATGGGGATCGCCCAGATGTTCCTCTTCGCCGGTTGGGTGGCAAGCGAGCGCACCATCCTCCGCGGCGGCCGACGCGTCGATCCCGGCAGCGAGTACCGCTTCCGGCTGGGCAGCGACGCCCCACCGGCCATCACGCGCCGGACACGAGCCTGGACCGACATCATCGACGATCGGCCCGCGGTCGTCGTCGATCGCATCTGCGAGCTTTGGGAAGCGGCCGTGAGCCGCCACATCGACCCAATCGATACGCCCATCGGCCTCATGCTCAGTGGCGGGCTGGATTCGCGCATGGTCGCCGGCGGCATCGCCTCGCGCGGCAAGGAGGTAATCGCCCTGACCCACGGCAACCCGCGGAGCGACGAGATGCGCATCGCCGGCCAGGTGGCGTCAGCCGTCGGCGCCAATTGGATCACCGTCGGCCTCGACGCCGATTTTCCCTTCGAGCGGATGGCCTTCGAGCGGGTCAATCGGACGCACGAGACGCTCTATCAGTTGTTTTGGGACAGCAACTCCCCCCGGCTGGCGGCCGCGGGCGCGACCCACCTCGTCACCGGAGCCGCCTTCGACACCTACCTCGGCGGTCGGCGCGACTCCGACAAGAGACACCGCTTCATGAGGAACATACGCCATTCGCTGATCGGCCCCTCGCCCTCGCGCCCGGCCACGGCCGAAGAACGTACCGCGCAAATCGAACTGTTCTTCGGCAAGGCGCGCAAGCGCGCCCGCAACTATACCTTTCTGCTGGCCGAGCCGTACCGCTCGCTGATGACCGAATCGTTGCCGGGCGTCCGCGAGGAGGTCGCCGCCGGCGTCGAACGCATCGCCGCCGCCGGGCCGATCTCCGCCGCCCAGATTTGGGAGCGGTTCGATTGCGAGCAGCACCAGACCCAACTCGGCCGCAATCAGGAGCGCCAACTGCTGACCTATGGGACGCTGATCCTGCCGACCTGCGACAGCGATCTGGCGAACTACCTGACCAATCTGCCGTCGGGCATGAAGTACGACCACGCCCTCTACTACCGCGTGTTCCGCCGCCTCTATCCGCGGCTGGCCGCCATCGAGGTGCCCAACCTGGGCACCCACATCGACCAGCCGCAGTGGCTTGTCGAGCTAACTCGCGTCTGGCATATCCAGCGCAAGACCCGCCTCACTGCGTGGGTCAACTATGCGCAGTGGATGCTGCTGGGCGACAATCTGGACCGCTACGAGCGGCTCTTCCTGGCCCGGCCGGAATTCTTCGACCTGGACAGCGTCCGCGCCTACTTCAGCGATGTGCGCTCCGGCCGGCGAACCCTCTATGACGGCAACGAGATGGCCGGCTTTTTGAACCTGGCCATGCTGCTGGACGAGAGAACGCCGGCCGTCGTCTAGCCGATCAGCGACACCAGCACCCGCCACAGATTGCCGTAGGCGTTGCGCACGAAGCCGGGCCAGTTGTCGCCGGGCAGCAGCGGCGGGAAGCCGCCGGAGGTGCCGCTCTCGTTGAAGCGGTTGTTCACGCCGGTCGTGTCCCACAGGATGTCGCCGGCCGGGATACCCAGCGCGGACACTGTCGGGTCGGGGTCGAAGCCGTTGTTGCTGAAGGTGTTGTTGTGGGTGAAGTTGTTCTCGGCCAGCGGCCCCACATCCAGCTCGTTCTCGTTAAACGCGCCCGTGCCCGTCAGACTGAACACGGCGATGCCGGCCGTCTTGTTGCCGGTGATGGTGTTGTTGAAGATCTCGTTGTTGTCGGAGCCGATGATCAGGATACCCGTCCCCGGCGGCACGATGCGGGCCATGCCGCCCTCCGGGGCGAAGTTGGGGTGGTTATTGTTTTCCACCACGTTATCGCGGACGATGGCCCCCGAGGAGATCTTCGATGACAGCTGCGGCAGCAGCACCAGGAGGATGCCGTTGCTGTTGTCGTGGAGGTGGTTGTTATACAGCTCGCCGCCCAGCGTGTTCTCCAGCTCGATGCCGATGACGTTGCCGTAGGCGGTCGAGTCGCGCACGATGACGTTCTCGCTCTGCCCGGCATAGATCCCGGCGTCATCGACCCCGGTCACCTCCACCCGCTCGATGAGCACGTCGGTGCTGCGCACGGGATAGACGCCGTAGGTGCCCACGTTCTCGGCGAAGATGTCGTGGAAATGGACGCCCGTCACCCCCTCCACCAGCACGCCGTTGTCGGTATAGTTGCGCGTGTGGAGGTTGCCCACGGTGAAATTATTGCCGCTGGCGATGACGCCCTCGGGCAGCTTGCCTTCGCCGTCGAGGATGGGGTACTCGCCCTTTTCGTTGGGGACGCCGCGCAAGGTGATGTCGTTCAGGTCGATGGCCACCCGCTCGTGGTAGATGCCGTAGGGGATCTCGATAGTGTCGCCGGGGATGGCCCGGTCGACGGCCGCCTGGATGGTCTCGCCCGGCTGCACGGTGATGGTCTGCGGGGGGCGATCCTCCAATACCGCGCCGCCGGCGGCCGTGTTGTGCAGCGCCGCCTCGGCCCGCGCCGGGTTGTCATAGGGGGCCACGACCGGCAGGCCCGACGGCACGGCCGCGGGGATGGCCGGATTGTTGCTCTCGTCGGTCAGGGCATAAAGGAAGGCGATCAGGTCGGCGCGGTCCTGGTCCGACAGCTCGAACGGGTTGACGAACACGTCCACGGACTGGACGCCACGGGCGCGGCCGCCGCCACCCTCATAGAACCGGACGACCTCCTCCAGCGTGGCCATGGAGCCGTCGTGCATGTAGGGGGCGCTCAGGGCGATGTTGCGCAGCGTGGGCACCTTGAACGCGCCGAACAGGCCGTCGGGCACCACGCCCGCCCGGCCGGGATCCTCGCTGTCGACGCCGATGACGCGGAAGGTGTCGCTGGCGAAGGTCGGCGCGCCGTGGCATTCGAAGCAGCGCAACGCGCCGGAACGGAACAGGGCCAGGCCGCGCCGCTGCTGGGTGGTCAGGGCGTCGAAATCGCCCGCCGCGTAGCGGTCGAACGGGGCGTCGTCGCTGATGAGCGTGCGCTGGAAGGCGGCCAGGGCGCGGGCGGTGTTGTCGGCCGTCACGGCCGCCGCGCCGCCGCTGAAGGCCGCGTCAAACAAAGTGACATATTCGGGAATGGCCGCCAGCTCCGCGGCCATCGCCGCCGGGTCAGCCACGGCCATCTCGTCGGCGTGGGTCAGAGGCACCAGGGCCTGGTCCTCCAGATTATCGACACGGCCGTCCCAGAACAGGCTCTTGACATAGGCCACATCCCACAATGTCAGGGCGTTGCGGGCCAATTCGACGCCGCTCGTGCCCATCGAGGTCGCGCGGCCGTCGCTGAAGCCATAATCGGGGTGGTGACAGGTGGCGCAGGCCACGTCGTTGTTCTGCGACAGGACGGGATCGAAAAAGAGGATGCGCCCCAGCTCGGCTTTTTCGGGCGTGGTCGGGTTGTCGGCCGGTTCGTTGCTTGGCGGGTATTCGCGCAGCAAGCCGGTGTGGGCCGGCTGGACGCTGCTGGAACCGGCGCCGTGGTTGGCCATATCCACCTGCGGGTCCGTGGGCAAGGGCACGGCCGCCCCCACCACAAACGCCACCAGCAACAGCGCGGCGATGACGCCAAATATGATACCGATGATCTTGCCTAACTTGCGCATGACAACTCCTTCACTCCTCTTTTTCCCTTCCTAATTCCTAATTCCTAATTCCTAATTCCCAATTCCTACTTCAACGCCAGCACGTATGCCACCACACTATCCAGCTCCTCCCCGGTCAGCTTGCGGGCCAGGTCCTGCGGCATCAGGTCATCGAACCCCGGCGCCAGGAAATCCGACGGCCGCATGATGGAGCTATAGACATAGGCGCGGGCGTCGAGGCCATCGACGCGATCGCCCCCGCGGGCGGCGATGCCGTGCAGCGACGGCCCCACGATGACCGCATCGGGGTCGATGCTATGGCAGGCGCCGCAATGGGCCACAAACACGGCTCGTCCGGCAGCCAGCTCCGGCGAGAGGGTTGGCGTCGCAGGCGGTTCAGCCGCCGCGCCACCGCCGCAAGCGACCAGCAACGCCGCCATCCACGACAAAAAGACCGCAAGGATCACCCGGCGGCGCGAGAGAGCTATCGTATTAATTGACCCTGCCAGACCTGTCATGAAATGTCCCGTTGAGTGTGC
>CAZZJN010000102.1:0-10080 GCA_964654505.1 uncultured Ardenticatenaceae bacterium
TCCTCCAGCATTTTCCGCACCGCCTCCGGCAATGACCAGGCGACATGAGCGCCTTGCTCATCGCGCATGACCAGCCCCTGGGTGGACAACTGGTCCAGCGCCACGAGAACCGTGGAACGGGTCAGCCCGCTCTTGAGGCTGATCTTCCGCGTCACCGCCGGCAGGGGGAGCAAGCCCATCGTCAGCACGACTTTGAGTTGCGTGCCCGACAGCCGGCGAACCAGCGTCTCCAGCTTCAGGGGATCCGGCTCGTAATTGTTGTTCAATCGTCCCTCCTTGCGATAAGCGCTCAGGTCGACGCCCAACGGCAGCAGATCGTCCGGCAAGTTAAACAGCTGTAGCGTCGTGCGATAGACGGGGGAGCGAGCGAAGTAGAGGGCGGCGCTCATTTGTTCCGACGGATCGTCGCCGAAATAGTCGATGATCGACTGGCGCAGGATGGCCAGCAACAGGCGTCTGTCGGGCGACAGTTCGCCGGGGATATCGAGATCGAGCAGGAATTGAATCCAGGCGTCGGTCCCGTCATTGTTGGAGTCATCCAGATAATCCATAGTGTTCATCGCCATTTGAAGCACCCACCTCGAAAAACTTTTCCAAACATTGTATATGGAAACAGAACATTTGTGCTATTCAATTTTCGACACATTTTTGAAAATGGTTACAATTGCCGCCTATGGTGACCTATCGAGTACGGCGACTGCCGACGGCCGAGGATGAAGATGCCCGGCGATATCATCTGTTCGACCGTTCGGACCAGTTGTTGCTGGTGGCCGACCAGGGCAGCTCCTGGCTGCCCGACGGCGAATCGCCGCAAGTGCGTTTCTCCGGGCCGGGCGGCACACGTCGCGCCTCGATGGACCTGCCGCGCCCGGGCGACCATCGCCAGGGCAAGAAGCAGAATTACGCCATCATCTTCGAGCATGCCGTCTACGCGCTGATTACGGCGATGGATCTGTCCAGCGGCACAAGCCCGCTGTTCCCGCAGCCGTCGACGACCGGCAAGTTCGATCGGCTATCGATCGAGGTGGAGGGCAACCGCTGGCTGGCCTTGCGCGGGGCCGGTGGGGAAGAGGAGCCGTTGCTGACCCTGTATGACGCGGACGCGGCCGATCTGTCTGTGACTGTGGACCCCGAATCGGCCGATCTGCCCGAACCGATCGGCCTCATCGAGAAAGAGACAGGCGACTTCCAGTTTAACCTGACGCTGCCCACCGGGCGGCTGGCGCAAGGACCGTTATTGGGACTGGCGCTGGTCTACCTGGTCGACAGCAGGAATTAATCCTCCGGCCGACGCCTGCCCCCAATTGCTGTTACCCCTCTGCTGACAAAGCCACGGCATAACGGTACAATTAGGCCATGTCGTTTCGCCAGATGCTCCCCTTCCTGTTTCTGAATGTCGTCGTCTCCGCCCTGGTCGTGCTGTCCATCCTGTTCTGGTGGGAAAATCGCGACAGTCGAGGCGAGTTGGCGGCCGGGCCTACGGCGGCCGCGATTGCCGATGGCGGGTTGCCGACGCCCAACATCGCCGCGCCGCCCTCCGGCACGATCCCCGCCGCGCCCGAAGCCGAATCGGCCGGTGATGAGCCGGTCACCCATGTCGTCCAGGCGGGCGAGACGCTCAACATCATCAGCCAACAGTATGATGTCAGCGTCGAAGACATCATGCAGGTCAACGGCATGGATAACCCAAACTTCATCGCCGTCGGTCAATCGTTGACCATTCCCGTGGGCGGCATCCCCGAACCAACGGCCGCTCCCACCGAGACGACCGTGGCCTTGCCGTCGCCCATCCCCACCGAACCGGCGGCCGTCGGCGGAAGTGGGCGAATAGGCGTCGCGGCCGTCATCGATCCCGGCATCCTGGAGACGGAAGTCGTGGAACTGGTCAACAGCGGGGCCGATCAGCAATCGCTGGCGGGCTGGAAGATTCGCGACGAGGACAACAACGTCTACACCTTCGGCAATGTCACGGTCTTTGGCGAGGGGGCGGGCATCCGGCTACTCACCCGGGCGGGCAATGATACCTCCGGCGATTTGCATTGGGGACTGGGGGAAGCGGCCTGGCGCAGCGGCGAGACGCTGACGCTGTGGGATGCGGCCGGGCAGGTGGTCGCCACGTTTGTCGTCCCGTAGCGGCTTGCGCGCCGGCTCGACCGAGGGCACGCGAGAAACGGAAATCTCATCGTCTCGCGGCCTTTCTCATTTTCCTCCAATCCGGCTCTGGTATAGTGACAGTGTGTTCAACATGACAAAAATCGGCAATGGAGGTGAAACCATGCGCGGAATAGTCAGCCCCAAGGGCGAACAGTTCGGCTACATCATCGGCGACACGCTCTACACGCTGGATGACGAACCCAGTGGCCGTATCCGGGGCGAGGTTGTGGTCGATATGGCCGGCAACCCCGTTTGGCGAATCGTCGGCGACGGCCTCTACTCCCTGAACGGTATGGAGACCATCGGCTATATGACCGGCGCGCGGATCGACGAGTACGATCGGTAACGATCTGCGCCGCCATCGAAACGAGCAGGCGATGGGGAATCGTCCCCTTCGCCTGTTTCAACGAGCAAATCTAACGTTGAAGCAACAAGAGGTAATGACTCATGCGACTTGGCGCACACATCAGCGCGGCCGGCGGGGCGTATAAGGCTTTTCAGCGCGCTCGCGAGGCCACTTGCGACTCTTTTCTCATCTTCACCAAAAGCAATCGACAATGGGCGGCCAAGCCGCTGAGCGATGAGGACATCGCGCTCTACAAAGAGGCCGCGGCCGAAAATGCCGACCTATATCCGGTGGCGGTTCATGCCGCCTACCTGATCAATGTGGCCTCGCCGGATGAGACGCTTTGGGAGAAGTCATATTTGGCGCTGAAGGATGAGATCGAGCGCGCGGCCGCTCTGGGCATCGGCATGGTCACCTTCCATCCCGGCTCCTACATGGCCGGCGACGAGACGACCGGGCTGGATGCCATCGCCCGGGCCATGCGTCGCCTGCTGGACGAGACGGCCGCGAGCGCTCCCGACACGGCCGTGTGCCTGGAGACGATGGCCGGGCAGGGCACGAACCTGGGCGGCCGCTTTGAGCATCTGGCCCATATCATGCGACAGGTCGGGCCGGACGAGCGGCTGCGGGTCTGCTTCGACACCTGCCATGTCTTCGCCGCCGGCTATGACATCCGCACCCCGGAGACTTACGCGGCCACGATGGCTGAGTTCGACCGGGTAGTCGGCCTCGAAAAAATCCGCTGTTTTCATTTCAACGACAGCAAGCATGATCTGGGCGAAGGCAAGGACCGCCACGAGCATATCGGCCAGGGCCGGATCGGCCTGGAGGGCTTTGCCAACTTCGTCAACGACCCGCGCTGGGCCGATTTCCCCGCCCATCTGGAGACGCTGCCGACCGAAGAGGCCGAGGACGGGACGACGATCGACATGAATCAGGTCAATCTGGCGACCTTGCGATCGTTGATTCGCGCCTAGAGCGGTTGTCTGTGCTTCGACAAATCCAAGCGGAACAATACTGCTTGACATAACGCCACTTATTTTTCCAAGGCCACCCGCAGCCGGACAGGCTGCGCGACAGGCGGCCGACCAAACCCACACCGACCGATCAGATGACCGGCCACCAGGAGTTGATCCATGTTCATCGTTGATTCTCATCTCGACCTCGCTTATAACGCCATCGTCAAGGGGCGCGATCCACGTCTGGGCGTGGCCAAAATCCGCGCCGCGGAAGGACCCACGGCCAGGAATTTCGCCACGGTTGGCCTGCCGGAGATGCGGCGGGCGGGCGTCGGTCTCATCTTCGGCACCGTTTTTGTCTCCCCGGCGACGGCTTTGTTCGATCCCGATCCGCCCGAATTTGCCTACGACACCCCGGACAAGGCGCACAAGCTGGGCATGGAGCAGGTCGACTATTACCGGCGGCTGGTCGATGAAGAGGAAGACCTGCGGCTGGTGACGAACACGGCCGAGCTGGATGAAGTCGTGAAGAGCCACGAAGAGGGCAACGACCCGCTGCTGGGCATCGTGATACTGATGGAGGGGGCCGATTACATCCGCAAACCGGAGGAAGCGGCGCTGTGGTACGAGCGCGGCGTGCGGCTCATCGGTCCGGCCTGGGACGACACCCGCTATTGCGCCGGAGCCTGGCGCGACAGCAAGCAAGGACTAACCAAAGACGGCTACGCGCTGCTGGAGGTGATGGCCGGGCTGGGGATGATCCTCGACCTGACGCACATGAGCGAGGTCGGCACCTTTCAAGCGCTCGATGCTTACCCCGGGGCGATCGTAGCCACCCATGCCAACGTCCGGGCCATCGTGCCCCGCGAGCGACAGCTGAACGACCGGCAGATCCGGCTCATCGGCGAGCGGGACGGGATAGTCGGCGCGGTGCTGGCCAACTTTTTCCTGAAGGCGGACTATGAGCGCGGCCACAAGGAGAGCGTGCCCGTGGCGCAACTGGTGGCCCATATCGACCACGTCTGCCAGGTCATCGGCGACGCCCGTCACGCCGGCATCGGCAGCGATCTGGACGGCGGCTTCGGTATGCGCGACATACCGGACCCGATGGACAGCATCGCCGACCTGCCGCTTATCGCCGCCGGATTGCGGGAAAAGGGCTATACCGATGAGGATACGGCCGGGATCATGGGCGGTAACTGGGTGAATCTGTTGCGGCGGGTGTGGGGTTGAGCGATCGGCAGCATCGTGGTGGCGACATGTTGAAGGAAATCGGTGAGAACATCAGGAAAGTCCTGAGCGACCGCTTCAAGGCCTACGATCGCAGCAAGCGGCCGTCGCTCAAGGCCGGCATGGGTCCGATCGCCCACGAGCGAGGGACGACGTTCCGGCTGTGGGCGCCTCATGCCGATACGGTGCATGTCGTTGGGACCTTCAACCAGTGGAACGAGCGGGCTAACCCGCTGGCGCACGAGGTCGACGGCTACTGGTCGACCGACGTGGCCGGGGCGCGGCCGGGTCATGAATATAAATACCTCATCGTCAACGGCAAGCAGAAGCTCTACCGGCTCGATCCCTATTCGCGACAGGTGACGAGCACGGTGGGCAACAGCCTCATCCACGACCCGAATTTCGATTGGGGCGACGATGACAACTTCCGCAGCCCCAACTGGAACGAGCTGATCATCTATGAGATGCATATCGGCACGTTTAACCCGGCGGCCGAGGGCCAGGTGGGCACGTTCCAGCGCGCGGCCCGGAAGCTGTCCTACTTGCGAGCGCTGGGGGTAAACGCGGTGCAGATCATGCCGCCCATGGAGTTCCCCGGCGGCCGCTCATGGGGCTATAACCCGGCGCTGCCCTTTGCCGTGGAGACGGACTACGGCGGGATGCTGGGTCTGAAGCAGTTTGTGAAGACGGCCCACAAGCACGGCATCGCCGTCATCCTCGATGTGGTCTACAATCATTTGGGGCCGGGCGATCTGGATTTGTGGCGCTTTGACGGCTGGTGGGAGAATGACGGCGGCGGCATCTACTTCTACAATGACCGGCGCAGCGAGACCCCCTGGGGACACACGCGACCCGACTACGGCCGCCCCGAAGTCCGCCAGATGTTGCGCGACAACGCCATGATGTGGCTCCACGAGTATCACATCGACGGGTTGCGCTGGGATGCCACGGCCTACATCCGCAACGTCCTCGGCAACGACAACGAACCGGCCAACGATCTGCCCGACGGCTGGAGCCTGATGCAGTGGATCAATGCCGAGGTCAGCGAGTTCGCCCCCAATCATCTGACCATTGCCGAAGATCTGAAGAGCAACGAATGGCTGGTGAAGGACGATAGCGTGGGCGGGGCGGGCTTTGGCTCGCAGTGGGACGCCAACTTCGTCCATCCGGTGCGGGCGGCGATCATTACCAATGAAGATCAAAGCCGGGATATGGAGGCTGTGCGGGACGCGCTCACCTTTCGGTACAACGGCGACGCCTTCAAGCGCGTGATCTATACCGAATCCCACGACGAGGTGGCCAACGGCAAGGCGCGCGTTCCGGAGGAGATATGGCCGGGCAACAGCCGCCACTGGTTCGCCAAGAAGCGCTCCACGATGGGGGCCGTGCTGGTCTTCACCGCGCCGGGTATCCCCATGATCTTTCAGGGGCAGGAGTTTCTGGAGGGCAAATGGTTCAGCGACACCGCCCCTCTGGACTGGGAGGAGGCCCAGGCGCAGGAGGGTATCCTCTACCTCTACCGCGACCTGATGCGCCTGCGGCGCAATTTGGAGGGGACGACGCGCGGGCTGACCGGCCAACATATCAGGGTCTACCACGTCGATCAGGCCAACAAGGTGCTGGCCTTCCATCGCTGGTATGACGGCGGCCCCAACGATAGCGTCGTGGTCGTGATGAACATGGCTAACCGGACGATAACGAATTACACCATCGGCTTTCCGGCCGAGGGACTGTGGTCGTTGCGCTTCGACAGCCACGCGGCCGCCTATAGCGCCGATTATGAGGGGCAGGTCAGCGTGGATGTGGTGGCCAGGGCGGGCGAATACGACGGCCTGCCCGCCCACGGCAAGGTCTCTCTGGGGCCATACAGCGGGGTGGTTTTCTCGCAAGGTTCCAGGACCTAGCCATCGGGTTGCCCGGAAGAAACCACGTTCCCTCAGGGCACGACAACCAGCGGCGGCGATGACGCGGAGGTTTCACTGCTGTTTGCTACCGGCAATCGCACATCCGAGGCGCGGTCATACAGGCCGACAACGGCCGCGTATTCGCCGGGCGCGGCCGATTCCGGCACGTGCATCGGGTGAACCTGGGCGATCAGCTCGCCCGTACGCCAGGCCCACGATGGCGCGTCCAGCCGGTCGCTCTGGGCCAGGATGCCGCCCGCGCCGTCGAGCACGTGAGCGAACATCACCACGTCGGTGGTGAAGCTGGGGGGGACGACCGGCCCGGCCCGGGTCGGGTCGAGCACGCGCCAGACGGTCAGCAGTTCGGCCGTCTCCCCCGGACGGACGCTCTCCGACAGCCAGCGCGCGGCCGTCAGTTCGATCGCCCCGTTGAAATCGACCGGTTGGGCCAGTGCGCCCCCGGCTGACAGCGCGATCGCCGCTGCCGGGCCGTCGAGCCGGTAGAGTGTGAAGCGCGGATCGAGATCGTCCGGCCGCAGATCGACGGTTTCGATGGCTTGCAGCAGGGGGATGAACGCCGGATGCGGCGGCGTGGAGGCGGGGATGACGGCCAGCGTTCGCGCCGGCGGCAACACCAGCGCGTAGCGACCATCGACCCAGCGGGCCGTCTCGCCGACGGGCGGATGGTCGGCGGCCGTGACCAGGGCGATGGATGAGTCGTGGGCCGGGCCGGGGTAGACGGTGGAGAAGAGGACAGGGTCGGCGTCGGAGTAGTTGGCCGTCACATGCCGGATCGACTCAACCAGTGTGTGCTGGTAGGCCCCGCGCACCTCGGCCGACTCGCCCCAGCGTATGAAATAATCGCGTCCGGAGACCAAAGCGACCCAAAGAACCAGAAGGAGAGAGAGGGAGACGGGGAGACGGGGAGCGGAGGAGCGGGGGAGCGGAGGAGCGCCCCTGCCCCTCCGCTCCTTTGCTCCCCAGCCCCTCATCACTCCTGCAGCGACGATCAGATACACCGCCGGCAGCGCGGCCATGTTGCGCGTGGTGTTGGCCGTCGGGCCGGTGACGAGCGACGGGACGATGCCCGCCAGAAACCACAGCAGCAGAAAGGCATGGGCCGGCCGCCGCAGGCGCACGAGGCAAACGACCAGCCCGATGACGCAGAAGACGGCCGAGACGATATCCAGCACCGGTCGGCCGGGGATATTGTAGGCCAGGAACGTATCGCCATAGCCGGGCCAGACGAAAGCCAGCAGTGCGTCACGCACATTGAGCAGGATGGGGACGAAGTTGCCCTCGCGGACGGCTCCCAGAGGGCCATCGAACATGTCCAGCCGCGTCTGCATCTCCGGGTGGGCGCGCAGGTAGAGGAACATCGGCGCGATCAGCAACCCGGCCAGCAGCAGCCCGGCCAGCACCGGCCGCCATGACCGACGGAAGGCTGATCGATGGAACAGCGCCAGATAGGCCATGAACGCCGGAAACATCAGCCAGCTCACCCGCGCCGCCAGATAGGTGTGAAACGTCAGGGCGACGGCCAAGCCAAAGAGGATGACGAATGACGAATGACGAGTGACGAGTGGGGAGCCGGAGCGCGCGATTGCAGGGTTTCTCCACTGCTCCTCCGCTCCCCTGCTCCCGCGCTCATGCGTCATTCCGAGAATTTTCCAAAATGCCCACACCGCCAACAGGGTGAAGAACGGCAGCATCCCCACCCGCAACGCCTCGCGGCTGGAGGCCAGCGGCCAGAAGGAGACGGCCATCAGCGCCGAAGCCAACAGAGCCGTGGCGCGGCCGAATCGCGGGGAGGCCCAAACACAGGTCAAAGCGATGGCCAGCGTGCCGAAGACGACGTTGACCAGCCGCAGGGCGAGCAGGCCACGACCGAGCAGGGCCATGAACAGGGCCACGGTATAGCTGTAGAGTGGCTCGCTGCCGTAGTTGAGCGGAAAAAAGTAGAGGAGGACGCCGTTGAGGATGCCGATGGCCTCGCGGCCGTGGTTGGCCTCGTCGTGGGTCAGTCCCGGCGGGATTCCGGTCAGGTTCCAGACGCGCAGGGCGAAGGCGACGAGGAGAATGATGAGGAGCAGAGGAGCAGGGGAGCGGAGGAGAGAGGAACTACCTGCTCTCCCTTTTCTCCCTTCACCGCTTTCCCTCCGCGCCTCATGCGTCATTTCCGAGTGGTTGCCACAGCAAACACCTCGCGCTCGAAGAACCAGCGGAACGGCGGCAGGTCGAAGGCCACTCGCCGCAACCCGGCCATCAGAGCCGACTCGTCGCGGTTCTGCGGCGGCGAATCGAGCCAGACCTTGATGCCGGTGTAGCCCGCCTGCTTCAGTCCCTGTCGCATGCGGATCAGGTCTTGCTCGTTGACATGAACGTCCTGGTTCACCGGGGTGATGGCGCGCGGGTCCTTGGGGTAGCCGTCGCCCTGTCCCATGAGCATGCGCACGCGGCGCACCCAGGGGTAGGCGTAAGCGTCGTACCAGCGATTGGGGGCGGTATGGATGATCAGGCGGCCGCCCGGCTTCAGCACGCGGCCGATCTCCAGATAGGCCTGATGCAGCTCCCACGGGAAGAGATGCTCCACCACGTCGAACATCAGCGCGCGGTCAAAATAGTTGCTGGGGAAAGGCAGGCTCTTGGCGTCGGCCTGCAGCACGCCGGGTTGCATCGCCGGACGCTCGCCTTCGGATTCCGATCGCTGCAACTCCGCGGCGACGACATCGCGCGACATCCGGGCGGCAGCGACGGCGTAGTCCATGCCGTGGGCCTCCACGCCGAGACGCATGCAGTGGCGCAGGATTTCGCCGCGGCCGCAGCCCACATCGAGCACGCGCATGCCCGGCTGGACGTCAGCCAGCGCGAAGGCGTCGTGCAAACGCCGCGACAGATGCGCGCCTTCCGATTCGATGAATACGTCATAACCCTCGCACGCCGTCAGGAAGTATTCTTCCGTATAGAGCGAGGACGGCAAGGACTTTCTTTCTGTTTCACTCATGGATTCTCTATCGCCGAGGCAGTCGGGCATGGCGCCACGGCCTGTGTCGATTCTATACCTGGGGTGATTTTATCAGCATGTCGGCCGCCGGTCATACTCTTGGCATAAACGTTTTTCTAACAATCGCCCTTCATACTCACAAGTTGGAGCAGGGCTGCGAAACCTTCGGTCATGTTCTCCGTATAGAATGGTGAAGACACAGGAGATTGGAACGTTGAATGATGAGCAGGTCTGGCTTGAACAAGCCAGGCGCGGCGACAAAAACGCATTCGGTCAGCTGATTCAGGCCTATATGGGCCCGGTCTATAACCTTGCCTATCGCATGTTGGGAAATTCGGGAGAAGCTGAAGAAGCCGCTCAGGAAGCGTTCATCCGGGTCTATACCCGGCTGGACAGCTATGACCCTGAGCACAAGTTCAGCACCTGGGTTTTATCGATCACGTCGAACTACTGTATCGACCAGATTCGCAAGCGTCGGGCCGT
>CAZZJN010000103.1:0-9803 GCA_964654505.1 uncultured Ardenticatenaceae bacterium
CTGCGGGATGAAGTCGCGCCGCAGCTTGCCCACGCCGTGGTGGTGGCTGATGGAGCCGCCGTGGGCCATGATCGTCTCGCGCATGGCGTGCTCGATGGTGGCGAACACCCGGTCGGGGTTCTCCACGCCGCGGGTCGAGAAGCCGTGGGTGAAGTAGATGCACACGCCGCTATGGTAGAGCTGGGTGATGCGGGGCGAGACGTAGGACTTGCCCGGCAGCCCGAACTCGGCGTGCATCTCCTTCGAGCGCTTGTCGACGGCGGCGATGACCTCGTGGATGCGATTCCAGGGCACGGTCGTCTCGTAGGTTTCGCCGATGATGTGGTAGTCGGTCAGGAAGTCGCGGATGTAGGCGATGGCGTAGGTGAGCATGTAGCCGCGCCGGCCGTTGTGGGCGCCGCCGGAGATGCCGCCATGACGGCCGGCGATGCGTTTGATCTGCGACTCCTGGAAGGTCACTTCCTCGGCCGAACCCTCCATGACAACTGTCGCCGCGGCCAGCTCGTGGGGGTCGAAGCCCTTGATGTTGACCAGGACGGTCTGCTGGATGCGGCTGACGAGCTTCTCCTTCGCTGTCGGCCATCCCTTCAGCGCCTGCCCGAAGCGAAATTGCACGTTGTCCATCAGCCGGATGCTGGCCGGCAGCGTGCCCTCGCGCATCAGCTCGTGCAGGAACTCCGTGCCCGCCTTGAAGGTCGGGAAGACGTAGGAGGCGTAGCGCTTCACGTCGGGCAGTTTGTGGATGCGGATGACGGCGCGGGTGATGAGGCCCAGGTTGCCCTCGCTGCCGAAGGCCAACTGGCGCGGTTCGATGCCCATCGACACGCGCGGCATGTCCATCAGGTGCTCGACCGTCCCGCGCGGCGTCACCAGGGTCACGTTCTCGACGATGCCCTCGATGTTGCCGTAGCGGTTTTTCTTCATGCCGCTGGCGTTGGTGGCGATCCAGCCGCCGAGGGTCGATAGCTCCACGCTGTCCGGCTCGTGGCCGCAGGTGAAGCCCTCGGCCGCCAGTCGTTCCTCCAGATGCTTGCCGGTGATGCCCGCCTGGACCGAGGCGCGCATGTTCTCGCGGTCGATCCACTCGAGGGCGTCCATGCGGCGCATGTCGACGGAGACGATCATGCGCCGCTCGCCGGCCGGCAGCTTGAGGGCCGCGCTGACGCTGGTGCCGCCGCCGAAGGGCACGAGGCAGACGTCATGGGCGGCCGCCAGTCGCACCAGTTCGGCCGCTTCGTCGTGGGATTCGGGGTAGACGACGAGGTCGGCCACGCGGTCGAGTCGGGTGTAGAGCACCTGGTAGATCTCGTCGACGGTCGTCTGGCCGTGGCTGTGGAGCAGCCGCTCGCGGGGGTCGCTAACGGCGCGATCGGCGGGCAGGGCGGCCGCCAGCGCGTCGACGAAGGGCTGATTGATGATCGGCTCGGGCACGGGTTTGTCGGCCCGCTCCTGCTTGATGTCGGTCGGGTCGAGTTTGATGTCGAGGGTGGCCTCGATGAACGGGATGAAGCCGGGCATGTCGTAGCCCGACACGGCGTAGCGACTGCCGGTGACGCGAACCGTGCGGTCGGGGTTGATGATGAAGTGGGTGTCGCGGTAGCCCCAGCGGTGGCCCCAGGGGGTGTCGTCGAGGCCGCCGCCTTTATCCAATGTTTTATCCGCCATAATCGTGTGATCGCTCCGGGAGGGGTCCGGTCGGGGCCGGGCCGCTCGTTGTATTTGGCGAGGGTTCCGCCTGTCGCGCCGAACGGACGGGACGATGCGGATCCTCCATCGGGGATCATAGCGGGGCGGGGGCGGTTGGGCAAGCTGTCCGGCTTGTTCTAAGGGAGGAAGCAAGCCGGTTGGCTTGATCCACGTTGTTTGACGAATCCCCAATTCCGGGGCATCCTTCTCCCCGAGGCGACAGTCCGGCGACAGTCCGGCGACACCCGACCCATAACACGCACCATGTCCCAATTCCGACTCTACGCCATCGACGACGACGGCCCGCGGCCGCTGCCCGTGCCCGAGGGGGCGACCCGCTTCGCCGACCTCTACCACGGCTTGCCGCTGGGGGCCTACACCGCCTTGCGCACCTTCGGGCACAACAGGTTCCTCTATCTCGACCGGCATCTGGCGCGCACGGAGCGCTCGCTGGCCCTGCTGGGCATCGACTACGCTCTCGACGAGGCGCGGCTGCGGCGGGCGCTGGCCGCCGGCGTCACCGCCGCCCCCTGGCCGGAGATGCGCGTGCGCATCGACGTGCTGGCCGCCGCGTCGGAGCTTGTCGGGCGCGAGCTGATCGCCATCCAGCCCTTCACGCCGCCCCCGTCGTCGCTGTACGAGCGGGGGGTGGCCGTCGATTTCGCCGCCGGGACGGCCCGCGACAACCCGCTGGCCAAGTCGGCCGATTACGCCGCCCGACGGCCGTCCTCGGCCGGGTTGGCGCAACTGGAGCAAACCGCAAGCGCGCCGGTCGCCGAACCCTATGAGCTGCTGTTGCTCGACGGCCGCGGCCGCATCCTGGAGGGCACGGGCACGAACTTCTGGGCGGTGCGCGACGGCGTGGTCTGGACCGCCGGGGAAGGGGTGCTGGAGGGGGTCACGCGGGCCATCGTCCTGCGGATCATCGAGGAGTTGGGCATCCCCTTGCGGCTGGAGGCCATCGACGCCGGCGCGACGGCCACGCTGGACGAGGCGGCCCTGAGCGGCTCCTCGCGGGCCTTTCTGCCGGTGGTCAGCATTGCCGGGCAGGCGGTGGGCGACGGCCGCCCCGGCCCCGTCAGTCGTCGCATTCTGGCAGCCTACAACGCCTTCGTGGCCGAGCACGTCCGCCCGGCCATCCCGGAGGACTGACACAAATCGTTCAATGATTGACCGGCGGCCGCCCGCCAAATCGACGGCCGTCCGGCATGGGAGTATTCATGCAAATTGACCTGTTTTCGGACACAGTCTGCCCCTGGTGCCGCATCGGCAAGCGCCATCTGGAGCTGGCTCTGGAGGGTTGGACGGGCGAGCCGGTGACGGTGCGCTATCACAGCTTCTTCCTCGACCCCGACGTCCCGGCCGGGGGGCGCGACTTCAAGGCCCACATGCTGGCCAAGGGCGGCGGGCGGATGACGTTGGCCGACTTCTTCACCGCCCCCACCGAGCGCGGCGCGGCCGTAGGGCTGGTCTTCGACTTCGACGCCATCGAGCGCGCCCCCAACACCATGCTGTCCCACCGGCTGGTCTGGCTGACACCCGAGCCGTTGCGCGGGGCCATGCTCGACGCCCTCTATGCCGCCTACTTCGAATTCGGCCGCGACATCGGCGATCTCGACGTGCTGGTGGCGCTGGCCGGGGAGGTGCGGCTGGACGCCGAGGCGACGCGGGCCGCCCTGCTGGGTGACGCGGCCGAAGACCAGGTGCTGGCCGACGTCGATTACGCCCGGCAAGCGGGCATCAGCGGCGTGCCGTTCTTCATCTTCAACGAGAAATACGCCTTCAGCGGCGCGCAACCGCCCGCCTCGATTCGCCGGGTGATGGAACAGGTGGCGGCTGAGAGCCGGGCCGCCGAGAGCGCGAGTTAATTCCCGTCGCTCGTCGGCGCCACGTTTTCGGCCGGATAGGACTCGGCCGGGCCTTCGTCGGTGGGGAGAATGATCTCCTCCACCGGCTCCCCGGGCGGCTCCTCGACCGGCACGCCGATGACCGGCGCGCCATAGACCGGCGGGAAGCCCAGCACCCGGTGGTTGCCCGCGTCGGCCACCCATAGCGAATCGTCGGCCGCCAGGGCCAGCCCGTTGGGCAACCCCAGACTGTTCATGTCCGCGCCGAACTGCCCGAAGCGGTTCAGATAGGCCCCGGTGGGGCTGAAGATGAGCACGCGATACCCCTCGGGGTCGCTCACATAGACCCGTCCGGCGCTGTCGACGTCCAGATAGGGCTTGTTGTTGATCGATTGCCCGTCCCAGGCCTCGACCGTCCACTCGCCGGCGGGCAGCAGCTCGGGCGACAGGCGCTGGATGCGATGGTTCCAGGTGTCGGCCACGAACACCGAGCCGTCCGGCCCCACGGCCAGCCCCACCGGCTCGTTGAACTGCCCCGGCTGGTTGCCGAAGCCGCCGACCACGCGCATGAATGTGCCGTCGGCCGACATCACTTGCAGCCGGTGGTTGCCGGTGTCGGTGATCAGCAGCGAGCCGTCGCTCAGCATGGCGATGTCGCGCGGGCCGAAGAACAGCCCCAGGCCGCCGTTGGGATCATCGGCCGACGGCGAGCCGCTGGCGCCAAAGACGCCCACCAGCGCCCCGTCGAGGGTGAACTTCTGAATCCGATGGTTCCAGGTGTCGGCCACGTAGACAAAGCTGTCGTCGACCTCCAGCCCCCACGGTTCGTTGAACTGCCCCGGCGCGGTGCCGGAACTGCCCCAGCCGCGCACGAACTGGCCGTCGCCGTCGAACACCTGGATGCGATGGTTGCCGCTGTCGGCCACGTAGACCAGCCCGTCCGGCCCGATGGCCACGTTGCGCGGGCTGGACAGGCTGCCCTCGCCCGCGCCGGCGACGCTCGACGGGTTGATGACCCGTTGCGGCGACAGCAGCAGCTGATTGGCCTCGTAGGGATCGACGCGCGGCGCGGCGCTGACCGCCCCCACGCCGAAGTCCCACAGATTGGCGGCCACGTCGTCGCGGATGTACAGCCGCAGGTCGTGGCGCAGCGGCCACTGCCCGGCGGTGAAGGTGCCGCCGAATACCTCGCCGTACTTTTGGTAGTCGCGATAGAAGAAGATGTCCCACAGCGCCTGCCGCACGTCGGCGTTGAGCAGCCCGCGCCGCGTCTCGTCGGCCGGGTTGCCGAAGATGGCGTTCCATGAGAAGCGGCGGTAATCCTCCATCGGCCACCACAGGAAGGTATACTCGTGCTTCGTGTAGTTGTTGGCCAGATAGGGATCGACGGCGTCCCAGTTCTTGCGGCCGACGAGGACGATGGGCGACTCGGTGAGGCTTTGCGAGGGACTGTCGCCGAAGTAGGCCCGGTTGGGGTATTCGCGCAGGTACCAGGTGAAGGGCCAGGCCACGTCGCTGTCATAGCCCACGCGGATGCTCTTGTCGCCATAGAGTCGCATCGACAGCTCTTCCAGCTGCCGCAACACCACGCTCTTGGTGGCCGGCGCGCCGTGGGCGTAGACCATGAACTCGTTGGTGTAGTCGTAGTTGACGAAGTTGGCCATGAAGCTGAAGCGGATGGTCAGCCCGGCCAGGATGACGAACACTGCCAGCGTGGCCACCACCCGGCGCAGGCGGCCGTCGAGCGGCCTGGTGAAGCGATCCCAGAGGTAGCCCACGCCTCCCGCCACCAGCAAGCCGCCCAGCAGGCGGCCGAAGTTCTTCAGGCGGTCGACCTCCTGGCTGCCCAGCTTGATCTCGCCCAGCAGCAGCGGCCCCAGAGCGACGGCCGCCAGCAGGATGAGGGCCACCGTCAGCCCCAGCGCGACCAGCCCGCGCCGCGAGAACAGTTCGCGCGTGTCCACCGACTCCAGCCGCTGCCCCATATACCAGCCCGCCAGCAAACACATGGGGATGGTCAGATGGATGCTGAGCCAGGGCATCTTCTCCCCGGCGATGCTGTAGGCCGGCCACGACAGCAACATCCACCAGATGAGCGACGGCACAAAGCCTGTGAAGGCCGGCAAGTCGACCAGATCGCGCAGCCCGCGCTCCAGCCCCAGCCGGTCGATGATCTGCCGCCGCCGGATGAGGAACCAGTAAGCGGCGGCGATGAGCAGGACCGACGCGGCGGCCATCAGCCCCGGGATTTGGCTCTGATCTTCGGGGTTGAGCAGCGTGCGGTTGAAGAAATAGTTGGCCAGACTGTGGGCCAACAGGGCCAGCAACCCGGCCAGCACCCAGAACCAGACCACGCCGTTGATTCGCTTTTGCTTCAGCCACAGGCCTATGCCCGCCAGTGAGAAGATGATCGGCAGAAACTCGTAGAGCGTCGTGACGAAGAAGTAGTAATAGGGCGGCTGGCTGCCGCGCTGCACGCCGTGTTGCTCCAGCCAGTAGCCCAGCGAGCCGATGGCCCCGGTGCGCCACCCGGCGATGTTGGTGAAGATGGAGGTGAAGAAGAACAGGAAGATGCCGGTGAAGACCAGCGCCAGCCCCGGCCAGCGCTTGCGATCCCACCACAACCCCACCAGCACGCTGATGACGATGGTGGCCAGCAGGAAGGTCGTGGAGCGGGTGACGGGCGACGACAGGAAGGCGTCGCGACAGGTGGCGTTGCCCAGCTTGGCGAAGAACAGTTGCAGGTCGCCCATCGCCTCCTGCCCGGCCAGCACGCAGGTGTTGAGGGTGTAGTCGACCGGGTTCCAGCCGACGATCCGTATCAGCAGGGGGGACGCCAGCGGCAAGACCAGCGTCACATAGAGCATGATGATGTCGAACTCGGGGTAGCCGTCGATGTGGGGCCGCATCTGCCGCACGATGAGGAACAGCCCCAGGCCGAACAGGACGATGCCGCCCAGCTCTATCCAGCGGGACAGGTTATTTTCCGCGGCTGCCGCGTCGGGCGTGGCCGTTGGGGAAGCGTTGGGATCGACGGCGAAGCCTTCGGTCGTGGCCGTGGCCGTCGCTACGTCGGCCGTCTTGCCGCTGCTGAAGCGATGCAGCCCGAAACCGGCCCCAACCAGGATGACCCCCGCCAGGGCCACCAGCAGAGGCACGCGCAGCCGGGGGAACGCCTCGCGCACCCATGGCGCTCCGGCGATGAGGGCCAGCAGCCGCAACACAAGGAAGCTGCCGAAGATGGCCACGTAGATGAACGACGCCTCCATCGTGGCGAACATGAGCACCAGCCCGACGACGAACCACCACAGGTATTTCGTCTTGCGCTCGCGGATGTAGTACCAGGTGGCGATGAAGACGATTAGGGCCGAGACGATCAGGTAGACGTCGTGGCGGATGTAGCGCGAGTAGTAGCTGACGTAGGGCGAGATGAGCAGCATGAAGCTGGCGAACAGCGCCCCCTTTCGCCCCAGGAAGTCGCGCAACAGCCAGGGCATCAGCACCAGAATGATGCCCAGGATGGCGTTGGGGATGCGCGAGGAGAAGTCGCTGTCGCCGAACAGCCAGTAGGACAGGGCCGTGGCGTGGAACAGGGTGGGGCCATGCATCAGCGGCGAGTGGGAGTAGCCGTCGCCGTTGTAGAACTGGTAGGAATATTGGGTGTGCAGGCTCTCGTCATGACTGACCACACGGTCGCCCAGGCCGTAGAAGCGGGTGACGATGGCGATGATCATGAAGACAAGGTAGATGGTCTTCTCCCAGTCCAGGTTGATAGCCGCCACCAGCGGCCGCGACAGGAAGTCGGTCGTCGCCGCCGGTTGTTGGGGTGAAGGGGTGCTCAGGTCGGTCATAATTCTCTCTCGCGGCGCGAACCCGTCAGGGCGCGGCCGTTCGTTGTTCGGTGGATGGGCTTAGCCGTCCCATCCTGTGTCAAAACGAATTCGTCATTCATCGTTGCGAAAATATCGCCTCTTTCCCGTTCATCGGGCCAGGTCGGAGCGCACCCAGAGGACGACGCGCTCCGTCTCCGTCGGCGCGGTCGAATCGCGAAACAGCAGCCATTTTAGCCTGTCCGACAGTGTGGCCGGGCCTGCATCCGGTATTTTGTGCTGCGTCAGGGCGAAATCAGCCCCGAAATAGTCGTCGGGCAGGGCAAGCTCGGCCCCCAGCGGCGTGATCACCACGTCGGCCCGCAGCTCCAGCGGCACGGCCGCGCCCGACTGATAGCCCACATAGTCGCGCATATACCAGTCCAGCGCCGGCGATTCCACCATGCTGAAAATCCGGAGGTCGCGGCCGGAGTTGGCCAGCTGCCACGAGGCGCTGCGAACCACGTCGGCCAGAAGCTGCACGTCGTCGTCGGTGGCGCTGGTGATCCAGCGCTCGCGCGGATCGTTGGCCCCCAGCCGGGACAGTTGCATGGCCGTTCCCCATTGCCAGAAGAGCAACAGCGCGGCCAGCCCCACGAACGCCCCCCGGCGAGCGGCCGCGCTCTCCCAGCCCATGGCCAGGATCACCGCCAGCCCGGCCATGACGAAGGCCAGGGCCGACAGGAGGATCAGGTTGGCGTTCTCGCCGGTCAGCAGGTCGAGACGGGCGAAGCGACCGAACGCGGCCAGCACCAGCGCCCCCAGCCCCATCAGTCCGATGGCCGTCGACCAGAACATGCGCCGCTCGTCGATTGGGTGGTGTTCCCGCGCGGCCGCCAGCATGGCCGCGAACAACCCCACCAGCAGGTAGCCGGCCGGCAGGGCCGCGGTCAGGTTGGCCGGTGTGTCCGGTTGCAGCAGGGCGATCAGCAGCGCGCCAATCAGCCAAATCACCATGGCCAGGCCGTGCCGATCGCGCCGCAGGAAGGCCCACACGGCCGCCGGTACGCCCAGCACGAATATCGCCGGCTCGTAGCGCAGCAGAGTCAGCCAGGGGGAGAATAACGGCATGGTCGCCGATTCAGGATCGGCTTGCAGCCCGAACTGCCCCAGCCAGGCCGGGAACAGCCGCAGCGACGCGCCGATGCCCGGCGTGTAAAACAGCCCGAAAGAGGCCACCAGCAGGAAGGTCAGGGCCGCGGCGAGGGCGGCCGTGCTGATGACTCGCGCCGAGAGGGACGGCCGGCCGGCCCCGGCGACCCAGACCGCGGGCAGCAGTCCCGCCAGACCGGTGTAGAACAATGGCGAACTGGTCAGGCCCAGCCCGACCCCGATCCCCAGGGCGACGGCCCGGCCGCGCCCCATCTCGTCGCCCCAGCCTGCGGCCACGATGAGCAGCAGGGCGAACAGGGCGATGGCGTCGCCGCCGGCCGTGCGGGAGACGGCCGTCAGCAGCGGCGACAGGGCCATGAACAGCGCCGGGGCAAGCCAGGCCGCCGGATGGGCGCGCTTGCGCCACGCCCACAGCAGCAGGACGGTCAGCACGCCGAACAGGGCCGGAATCAGTCGCGCGGCCGCGTCGCCGTTGCCGCCCAGCCCCATGATCAGGTTGGTAAAGGTGAAATAAGCCGGGCTGACCGGCGGCAGGACGGACGCCCCGGCCGACCAGAAATGATAGCTGGGCAGCGCCGCCGTCGCTTCGGCCGCCGAGAGGGGCAGCCGGGCCAGATCGCCCAGCCGCAACCAGGCCGCCAGCAGGCCGATGCCCACCATCAGCCCGTCGGCCACGGTGAAGTTGGCCAAGAGGCGCTCGACGGACGATTCCGGGCGGGTCGTGGAGGGGGTCAGTTCACTGGTCATGCTCATTGCGCGGCCGCTTGCCAGCGGTAAATGGTAACACGGTCATTGGCGAAGGCAACCGGCAGCCGGTCGATGAATTTGTCCAGCCCCACCGGGCCGTATTTCTCGCGTTCCAGGTCGCCTACGTAGATGTAGGCCACGTTGAATTCGTCAAGCAGCGCGGCCACCTGGGTGATGTCGGTCGCGGTGTAGATCTGCTCCACGATGGCGTCGCGGCGGCCGGGTTCGGGGTGATCGCTGCCGCGCCATTGCCACTCGTGGCCCGCCCAGCCGACCGGCGTGGGCAGACCGGTGTTGGCCGAGACCCGGCCGTAGCCGCTGTATTGCCCGCCGACGGCCTCCAGCACCACCGGCGGGGTGGCGGCCGTCTCGGCCTGTTGACGCAGCCATTGGATGGCTTCGTAATCCGACGGGTTGAAGCGTCGCAACCAGGCCAGGCCGTCGAGCGTGGCCGCCTCTCGCTCCAGCGGCGAACCGTCGGCCGTTTGCGCCGGGCCGCGGTATTCGATGGCCCGCGAGCGCACGGCATAGACGGGGAACA
>CAZZJN010000104.1:0-9650 GCA_964654505.1 uncultured Ardenticatenaceae bacterium
ATCCAACGCGGGGTATGGGGCCATTGGGTATGTACTCGCCACCGTAAGTCCGGCCGGTCTGCCAAAGCCGGAAATGAACTCCACTCCTCCGATAACTCACCACAAACGATATGGACATCCCATCCGGCATCGACCAGGCCGGCGTACTTGTTGACGATGAACGTCTCGGAGAGCCGCGGAAATCGGGGAACGATCAGCACGAGCCTCATGGTCAGGTCACGCTCCGGAATAGCTCGACGAACGCATCCGCTTGATCGTCCAGACAGAAGTCGCGCAGCACGCGGCCCCGGCCGGCCGCGCCCATCCTCCGGCGCAATTCCGGCGCGCGCCACAGCTCCTCCAGAGCATCGGCCAGAGACGCGCTGTCGAGAGACGGCGCCAAAAAACCCTCGACGCCATCGGTGACGGCCTCCGACATCCCTCCCACGTCGGTGGTCACCACCGGCAGCCCACAGGCCATCCCTTCCAGGACTGCGTTAGAGATGCCCTCGCTGAGGCTGGACAGCAGAAACACATCGGCCTCTTGCAAGCGCGCCCGCACCTCTTCCGGCGGCAACTTGCCGTGCCGGACGACACGGTCGCCCAGCTCCAGGTCCTGAACGGTATAGAGCAGTCGTTGCAGTTCAGGCCCATCCCCGATGAGGTCGTACCGCACGGGCACGCCGCGATCGACCAATCGTCGGACGGCCGATAATGCGTACTCATACCCTTTTACCCAGTTGACCGATCCGGTAGAGATTATGCGAAATACCCCGTCATCCGATCGCGCACCGGCCGGAAGCGGCCGGAACAGCTCCGGATCGACGGCCGGGTGGATGACCACCGACTTGGCCTTATCCAGGCCGTATTGCGCGGCTTCCTCGCGAATCGCCTCCGAGACGCAATGAACGGCGGCGGCCTTGCTGAAGGATATCGACAACCCGTCGCGCAGGCTCGCCCGCCGTGGGTTGAGGGGGGCGACATTGATCTGGGATCCCCGACAGCTGATAACTGATGGCAGGAGGCCCATCAAAGGCAGATAATCGACAGCCACTGAGTTCCAGGGGATGTAGCACACATCCCAGTCGCCTCCGGCAAAAGGCAAGCAGCGATGGAGTTGTATCAGAGATTCGGTGTTTCCCCCGGTCGAGCGCGCTACGGAATAAATATGGCGGGTTTCCTCTATCGACCGGAGAGCGCCGCCAACCAATCGACGACCGAGGCGCGCCGGTCGTTGAACCGGCTTGTAGTCCCACCCCGGTAGATACCAGACTTCGATATCCGGACTGAGTTCGGTGTTTCGCCGAGGCTTGTCTGCCGTAACCAGGGTCACGTGGATACCGCGGGCCGCCAGTCGCTTGAACAATCTGACCAGGAATGTCTCCGGCGGCCAGGCAACACTGACCACAAGCAACCGTAACGAAGCCGATTGGCTGATCGTCATCGTCTGACCGTCCCGATTTGTCCTTCCAGCCATGCGGAAAAGGTCAGCAACATGGAGATTGGGTAACTCCGCTTATCCGTCCAGGGCGAGGCATAAAACGCTTCAAGCTCATCGGTCATTCGTTTCGGCGAGACAAAGTCATGGAGTAAAAGGCCCGGCTGCAAAAGCCAACGCTCAAGGCCACGACGGCCATCCGGGTTCAGGTACTGAACTTCCCAATTGCGTTCAATGACCCGGCGGCCGCTTACCATGCGACGACCTTTGTTGACGGCGCGACGCGCCCGCGCCAGGGGATCGCGCCGGCCCACTTTGAACAGGCTCGACCCGGTCTCCTGCCAGGCTACGGCCGCCAGATCGGGGGCGTACCGTTTAAGATAGTCGATTTGAAGTCGCCGCCCGGCAACGAACGCCGTAGGGACTGTGGTGAAGAAATCGGAGAGCCGCGTATCATAAAACGGCAATCGCGGGAACGCGGCGGCCTGGTACATGCGGATGCTGGCCGTCGTCCAGCGAGCCGACCACTGCTCAGTCTTGAAAGCCTTGATAAAAAAGTCCGGTTCCGCGATATCAGGCAGTCGATTCATTTCGTCGGAGATAAGGTCACGTAGAACCTGCTCCGGGGTTGATGCGCCCAAATGCGGCCGGCAAAGGACGTCCAGCAATCTGCCATAGGGTTTGCCGAACTTGGCCAATGCTTTATCGACCAGTTGGTCGTGGGTCAACGAGCCGGGGAGACAGGCGGTCAAGCCCATGTCGTCGAGAAAGACATCCCCCCAATGGGCGGCGATCACGCGGTCGGCGTGGCGACGAATCGCGTCGGTGATGGCTGCCTGGCGCGCCATGGTGACATCCTGAAACCCCTCGACGGCGCCCAGAATCTGGCTCAAGCGATTGAAAAGATAAGGCTCGATAACGAACTGGGTATACGGCAGGGACCGCGCCACGGCGATCTGCCCGGCGATCCCCGTCTCAATGGAATCGCGGCCATAGCCGTAGGAGAAAGACCAGAAGCGATTGAGGCCGGGATGTCCGTCAGCGATTGTGGCGATGGTTGAACGCGAATCCAGGCCACCGGAAATGGGGAAAGCGATGCGCCCGCCCGCCGCCATATCTCTCATGACGGAGGTAAACAGCTCGGCAAATTCGTCCACTGTCTCGTCGTAGGAACGCGAGGTATCCGGCTCATGGCGCCATTGCCAGGTGCGCTCTTCGGCCAACAAGCGGCCCTGCCTGTCCAATCGGTAATGCGTGGCCGGGCGAAGGATGCGCACTCCTGCGAAATGAGTCCGGTCGGCGGCGAAAAAGCCAAAACCAAAGAAGCTGGTCAGCCCTTCCCAATCCAAATCCACACGGCCGGTTGCGGCGGCCACCGAAGACATGTGGCTGCCAATGGCCGTTCGGGCGCCGTCCGTAGCCAGATAGGCATGGAGCGTGGCGTGGCGGCCCGTCCAGACGTGCAACTCGCCGGACCGATGATCCTGGGCGACCAACAGGAAATGCCCGTTCAATCTGTCGGCGGTTATCTGACTCTCCAGCAAATCGATAACGGCCTGGGCCGGATTCGAAGCGCCGTATAATTCGCCGATCAACCATACCGTCCAATCGTTTGTCCTTATCCGGGAGACAGGTGAGCCTCGCCATTCATCTGATGGGCTTGTAGACATCCAGCGCCAATCGGCGATCTGCCCTTCGGCCTGCCAACGATCGTCGGGCGTGCGACCCGGCAGCGGGGTGGCTATATCGCCAATGGAGACGAGCCAATCGCCAAGATACGTGACTGGCTGAGGGTTAAAACCGGGTGAATCCTGTGGTGGCTCGAACGTGGCGGATCGGCCGGGGATATCGCTGCTCATGATGGGCGTTTACTGCTCATTCGGCGGCTGGGAAGGTTCACCGATGGCCACCAATTGATCGGTCGCTTCACGATTACCGGGTTGCAGCTGCAAGACACGCTCAAAAATCTCCCGCGCCTCAGCCGTCCGCTTTGTCTCCGCGTAGAATTGCCCGACCTGGAGCAGGACGGCGGGATTGTCCGGCTGAAGCATCAAGGCTTCCCGATAAGCTTCATCGGCCAATACCGCATCACCCCCTGCCCGGGCGGTCTTGGCAAGGTTTAGCCAATATTCGAACCCCAGCGGCCGAAATTCGACGGCTTTTTGATAGTAGCGGACGGCGTCCGACAACTGGTCGTTGGCGACGGCCATATCTCCCCGCCCCGACCAGGCCTGGACGTCATCCGGCCAGCGTTGCAACATGCGCGCATACCAGCTATCGGCCGCGCGGTAATCGCTCTCGGCACGATAGGTGTCGGCCATGGCCAGAAAAAAGGTGCGTTGATTGGGAAATACCATCAGCCCCCGGTTGAGAACATCTCGCGCGAGCTGCAGATTGTCCATTTTCAAATAAGCCCGACCCAAAGCCTCATAAACATCGACCGACGGCGTTGGGTCGAGAACCATCATACGCTCATAGGCGGTAATCGCCTCGTCATAGCGATCCAGACCGAACAAGGTTCGCCCCATCACATACCAGGCCTGGGCGGAGTCCGGGTCGATGGCCGCGGCAATATCGTAATATGCCAGCGCTTCTTCCAACTGCCTCAGGTCTTCAAAATGATAACCCCGGCTCAACCAATAGCGGATGGAAGCTTGGGTGCCACGACATACTTCCCGCGCCTTGGCCCGCTGTCCCTCGTTCCAGTAAAGCAGGCATAACTCAAATTGCGACAGATAGGCTGAGGAGGGATCAGTCAGACCATAGGTGAGCCATCGCTCGGCCGACGCCGGTTGACCTGAAGCCAGGGCGATGGCGCTCATGGCGCGGGCGCTCAAACCGGAGGGCGCTCCATCTGCAAACAGGTTATCGGGAGCATTCACGGTCGCGGAAGGATCCGCGACGGTTCGCATCGCGGCCTTCAGCAAGGAAGGGTTGGCCGCCCTGTCGAGCAGGCCGTCACGGGCGGTGAAAATCCGGAGCAAGAGGACGACAACCCCAAGCAGGAGGGCAGCGACTACCAACCCGCTCCTTGGGCGATGGTTGCTTGCTGACGGCTTTTCGGCCGTCTCCTGAAGCAACGGTTCATCAACCTGATATCGACCGCGATCGCTCATTCGGCAACCTGCAAGATAGTCCGCTGATACTGATTGTCATGCCACATGATCAGGCTCAGAAGCAGCCACAAACTGCGGTGGCGGTCAGCGCGGCCGTCCACATGGTCGGTCAGCATCTTCTCCAGTGCGACTCGTTCAATGGCCAGTCCCAATATCTCACGGCGAGACAGAACCCGGTCAATAAATACATCTCGCAACGGGCCGCGTAACCAGTCAGCCATAGGGACGGCAAAGCCACGCTTGGTCTTCGTCTGGCGTGAAATATGGCGTTCCAACGATCGGCGCAGCGGGATTTTGCCGGTATTGGCCCCCAGGTCCAGGCAAGACCGCCAATCTACCCGCGTGGCCACCTCAATTACCTCTCGATCAAGCAAGGGGACGCGCACCTCAAGGGAGTTATACATGCTGGCTCGGTCGACCTTCAACAACACCATCGCCAAATGACCCGTGAACTCGTTCCAGCGCAACCATTGCGCCGTCTCATCCAGGTCCCAGCCGTCGTAATCATAGAGGGTGAACTCATCGGGCCAGGCCGGCAGTGTGGGGAATATGGCCGCCAGAGCGGACGAGGGAAACCACATGTGCTTTTGCCGGTACCAGTCGCCGATTGTAGGCCAGCGCAAGTTAGGCTGAGCGTTTTTGTCCAGTCCCGTCATTCGATGTACCGCCCAACGGGTTGAACGGGCCCAGTATGGCCGGCGAAATTCCGCCGCGAGATTAAGAACAGACCCGAATCGCTCGGGATATCCCCAGAATAGCTCGTCACCACCGTCGCCGGCGAGCATCACCGTCATATCGCGACGCGCCAGGTGCGAGACCATCAGGGTCGGAAATATTGAGAAATCAGCGAATGGCTCGCCGCACGCGGCCACGGCATCATCAAACCAGTCGAGCACCTTATCGGGCGTGAACTGTTCGAGTACATGCGTGACGTTTAGTTGGCGAGCATAGTCCGCTGCGTCCTCCGATTCATCATGAACACTGCCCGCGCTGCCGATTGTGTAAGCTCGCACCGGGCGGCCTGATGTGGCTTGCATCTTGGCCACCACGAGCGGAGAGTCGATCCCACCGGACAGGAATGCCCCCAAAGGAACATCGCTGACCATCTGCCTTTTCACGGCCGACGTCACGACCGCGTCGACCGCCTCATAGGCCTCCTCGCCCCGCAGATCGGGTTTTTGGTAAACGGGGAACGAATAGTATCGACCTCGCGAGATCGCACCATCGGCGGTTGCCTCCAGCCAGCTGCCTGCTTCCAACATCAGCGTACCTTCCAGCAAGGCGTATGGCGCAGGTATATACCCAAGGCGTAGATATAGCCCCAGCGCAGCCGGAGATACGGCGCGCCTCGCGCTCCAGGGATGGACCAGAATCTGGTCGTACTGCGACGCGAAGAACAACCCTCGCGAATCGGTCAGCACATACAGCGGTTTGATGCCCACCGCATCACGAGCCAACAACAGCGACCGGTATCGCGCATCGTAGAATCCCAGGGCGAACATGCCGTTGAATCGATCGAGGGCCGCTTTCCCCCACTGGATGAGCGCCCGCAGGACAACCTCGGTATCGCCGCTCGTCTGAAACGTCACTCCTCGCTGCTCAAGCTCGGCGCGGAGTTCGCGAAAGTTGTAGACCTCGCCGTTGAAGACCAGAGCAAACCGGCCATCCTCAACAACCATCGGCTGGTTGGCGGCCGAGGACAGATCGAGGATCGATAGCCGCCGGAAACCAAGCCGGCAAGCCGCGTCGTCGGTCCAATATCCTTGATCGTCGGGGCCGCGTCGGGCCATCAGACCGATGATCCGTTCAAAACCTGACGTATCGGTCTCATGTGAAGGGCCAAACCGGATTTCCCCGCAAATTCCACACATGTCTTTCAGCTCATTCCGGCCCGTCTGTATCCGAATAGCCGGTCGGTTCCATCGTTTGGATTTGGCGAAGAGAGGCGACCGGACTCATGCCTCCCTCCTCGCGCATATCGTCCCGGTATCGCCAACTGCCCAGCGCGCCCAGGATGCCCGGATAGGTCACATCGGAGGCCTCCGACCCGGAGAAGTTCATCTTCAGCCGGATGTCGCCCCGCGAAAGCCAGCCATGACGATGGATGCCCATTATCAGGTCGAGATAGTAATAACCGGAATTGAAGGAATTGGCCGGTAACTCATAGACGGACTCGTAAGAACCCGGCGTTCGTTCGCCCATGCCGGCGGCAGCCAGGTCATACGTACGGAACAAGTGGACGCCGTCCCTCGAAAATATGTCGAAGCCGAAGAGCAGGTTTTTCACCGGCTCCAGGACATCATAGCGCAAGATCACTTGCAGCGCCTTGTGATTGTCGACGAACTCTCCAATCCTGTACCCGTCCTGGATCAACTGCATCTCCTTCAGCCGGATCTTGTCGCCAAAAACAATCGGCTCGGGGATCGGGTTCGCGGATGAGCTTTCCAGATATCGCTCAATCGCCTCGGCCGGGGAGGCGTCAATCGCCACGCGCCCGTTCTGAATCAACAACGCGCGTTGACACAATTGCTGGATGACCTGCATGTTGTGGCTCACAAAAAGGACAGTGCGGCCGCCCTGGGCCACGCCACCCATTTTGCGCAAGCACTTCTCCTGAAAAGCGGCATCGCCTACGGCCAACACCTCATCCACCAGCAATATCTCCGATTCCAGATGGGCCGACACGGCAAAGGCCAGCCGCACGCGCATACCGCTGCTGTAGCGCTTCACCGGAGTATCGATGAATTTCTCCACCTCGGAGAAAGCGACGATTTCATCGAACTTGCGGTTGACTTCGGCTTCGGTCATACCCAGGATCGTGCCGTTCAGATAGACGTTTTCGCGGCCGGTCAATTCGGGGTGGAAGCCCGTGCCGACTTCGAGCAGGCTGGATACGCGCCCGTTAAGTGTGATGCGGCCGCGAGTGGGAGGCGTGATGCGGGACAGAATCTTGAGCAACGTGCTCTTGCCGGCCCCATTGCGACCGATAACACCCAGCACCTCCCCCCGATTGACGGTGAAACTGACATCTCGTAAAGCCCAGAACACATCCTCGGCGTCATCGGAGTTCACCTGGCTCAGGCGTCGCAACCGGCGCAGGTTTTTCGCCGGCGACGTCATCCATCCCAGCGCGGATTGCAACAAGGAATCCTGACGCTGCTCCTTCAAGCCTATATGATATTGCTTGGACACGCCCTCGGCGATGATGGCCGCTTCAGGGGCGTGCCGCCCGTTGATGGATGGAACCATAGCTATCCTGTTTGCCGGACCGTCAGGCTACATCGGCAAAAAAGGCTTCCATTCGCCGGAAGTAAAACAGACCGCTGACAAATAGGACGAGAGCGGACACCGTCCCCACAGCGAGCATATCCCACGGCATAGGGCCGGTATTCAGGAGCGCCGAGCGAAACCCCTCGATGACGCCCACCATTGGATAGAGACCGAACAGGAGGCGACCGGTTGGCCCAAAGCGTTCTTCAATCAATGCCGCCGACCAGACGACCGGCGCGGCATACATCAACAACTGAGTCAGGAACGGCATGGCATGTTTAACGTCCCGATACTGTACCGACATGGCTGATAGCCAAAACCCCGCACCGGCGGCCGTCAACATCATCAGGGCGATCAGCAGCGGGATATACACGATGCGTGCCGTCGGCGCGATGCGAAACAGGGCCATGAGCACAAACACGATGGCAAACGAGATGACAAAATCGACCAGTTTGGAAACCACCGGCGTCATGGGAAAGACCAGCCGGGGAAAGTAGATCTTGGTCAGCATATCGGTGTTGCTGACCAGACTAAGTGCGGATGCCGATAATGCCGTGGAGAAGTATAACCAGGGAACCAGGGCGACGTAGCTGAAGATCGCGTAGGGGACACCGTCGCTATCCACTTGGGCCAAATTGCCGAAGATGACGGTGAAGATAACCATGCTCAGCAGCGGCCGCAAGATAGCCCAGCCAAAGCCCAATACCGTCTGCTTGTACAGGACCTTGATGTCGCGGTCGACCAGAAAGCGGAAGAGATCGCGATAATCGCGCAACTCCCGCCAGTTGATCAATTGCCAGCCGCTAACCGGCTCGATCACGATCTGTGCTGACTTCATCTTTGCTTCCATGTGTCCATCCGATGACCCAGACATGACGGACAGGGCAACGCGGCATCCCTTCTACCCGCCTATCAACTTATCATATCCGACCGGAATAGAAATGAACACCTTGTGAAACCGCGGTGAAATCTGCGTAAAGGCATGAAAGACCGCCTGAACAGGTTCTATCCGCCCATTTGCCCTATCAGATACGGCCCGATCTTCATTCACCGGAAATAATAACACCCTCCCGTTTTCAGGAGGGTGTTTATTTATGTAAGTTCGGGATCGAGGACGATCAGTTCAGATATTGCCGCAAATGACCGGCAAAGTTGGGATGGCGCAACTTGCGCAGCGCCTCCTTCTCCAACTGGCGGATGCGCTCGCGAGACAGACCGAACATCTCGCCCACTTCTTTCAGGGTGCGCGATTCGCCGTCCTGCAAGCCGTAGCGCAGGCGCAGGATGCGGGCCTCGCGCGGCGTCAACTGGTCGAGAATGTCGCCGATCTCCTCGGTCAGCATCGTTTGGGCCACAGATTCGGCCGGGGCCGGGGCTTCGATATCCTCGATGAAATCGCCCAGTTCGGCGTCGGACTCGTCGCCCACCGGCCGCTCCAGGTGGACGGGCTGGCGGCTGGTGCGCAACATCCAGCGAACCCGATCGGCCGGCAGCTCCATGCTTTCGGCGATTTCCTCGGCTGTGGGCTGGCGGCCGTATTCCTGCTCCAGCTCCTGAGCCACCTGGTAGAGCTTGCTGATGCGCCCACCAAGATGAGCCGGGATGCGGATGGTGCGGCCGTGATTGGCCAACGCGCGCGTGACGGCCTGGCGAATCCACCAGGTCGCGTAGGTGCTGAACCGATTGCCGCGCCGATAGTCGTACTTCTCGACCGCTTTCATCAGCCCGACGTTGCCTTCCTGAATCAGGTCGAGGAATTGCAGGCCGCGGCCGCGATACTTCTTGGCGATGCTGACGACCAGACGGGTGTTGGCGCGAATCAGGTGCGCGCGGGCGGCGTCGCCGAC
>CAZZJN010000105.1:0-9625 GCA_964654505.1 uncultured Ardenticatenaceae bacterium
CAGCGGCCGCAGCTGGAAGATGCGGCTGCGGCTGACGAGCGCCTTGTTGACCTCGAAGTAGGGGTTCTCGGTCGTCGCGCCGATGAGGATGATCGTGCCGTTCTCCACGTGGGGCAGCAGGGCGTCCTGTTGGGCCTTGTTCCAGCGGTGGACCTCATCGACGAAGAGGGTCGTGCGCTGGTTATAGAGTTCGCGCCGCTCGCGGGCCACCTCGATGGCTTCGCGAATCTCCTTGACCCCGGCCAACACGGCGTTGATGATGATGAAATGGCTGCGGGTGCTGTTGGCGATGACCATCGCCAGCGTCGTCTTGCCGGTGCCCGGCGGGCCATAGAAGATGAGCGATGAGAGCTGGTCGGCCTGGATGGCGCGGCGAAGCAGCCGGCCGGGGCCGATGATGTGGCCTTGGCCGACAAACTCATCCAGCGTGCGCGGCCGCATCCGGGCGGCCAATGGCGCTTCCTGTCGAATACGTTCCTGGGCAGCGTGGGAGAAGAGATCGCTCATAGGCGAATTATACCGTCCGCCGGCGTGAGGTGCAGTTGATGGCGATGGAAATGTCGGAACGCTCAGGAATATTTCGCCGAGTTGAGTGATCGCGGGAGATGGTTGTGTTACTATATAGTTCGGGTCCAATGGCAAGCGATCCGCCGGTTCCATTGACGCAATATCACGGTGAAATCAGACATGAAATTAGCGGAAGCATTAATCTTGCGCTCTGACCGCAAGAAACGACTGGAGTTCCTGAAGGAGCGATTGGTTCGCGTGGCCAAGGTGCAGGAAGGCGATCGCCCGGCCGAAGATCCGGCTGCGCTGCTGGATGAAGTGGACCGGACGGTGACCGACCTGACGCGACTCATCCGCCAGATCAACCGCACCAACACGGCCGTCCGGCTCGATGACGGCCGCACCATCGCCGACGCCATTGCCGACCGCGACGATCTGAAGCTTCGCCATTCGATCCTCAACGGCCTGATTCAAAACGCGGCCATCAAGCAGGATCGATATACCAAAAGTGAGATTCGCTTCCAGACAACGATCGATGTAGCTGCCTTGCAGCGGCAACTCGACAACCTGGCCCAAGCGTATCGCGAACTGGACATGAAAATTCAGGCAGCCAATTGGCTGTTTGATCTGATGGAATAACGTTGAAGTTGGTAGCCGAATCGGTCGAAGCGAGTACAACCCCATTGGAGGCGGGGCAAAGCCTTCAGCCATCTTGACGTGAAAGGCCACGTCAAATACTCAACCGCGTATGCCCCGTAATGTTACAGGGGTACCAGGTAAAGCGTAAAGTCACAACCAACGTACTGATCGATCGAGACGGTGAGGGTGGGTAAGGGGACTTCAACCAGGTTCGGAGGATAGATAAAATGGCTATTAAAGTTCAGCGTTCAATGATTGATGCCAAGAAGTTCAAGTGGGAAGCCGGCAGCGGTGACGACAAGACCGATGTGAAGCACGACCGCCTGATGTTCAGTCGTCGCCAGGGGTATGAAGTGGTCCGGATGATCCAGAAGGTTGTCAATCACTTCGGCTATGAGACCGAGGAAGATGTCAAGCGGGTTGAGGCGGCGATCCGCAATGATTTGCCGGGCAACGTGCGCAGCCAAAAGAATGTGCTCAATTGGCTGGTCGCCCATCTGTCCTGATCCGGCGGACAACATCCCTTAAGCAGAACATGAAGAGGCCGGGGGCGTTCAATTCGATCCCGGCCTCTAGCCGGTTTCTTCGATAACTACTGCAGGCTGCTTTGGATGGCGTAGAGGAAGACGCCGGTCGCCACGGCCAGGTTGAGCGACCCGGCGCGGCCGTGCATGGGCAGTCGGATTAGCTCATCGCAGGCGGCCGTCTGCTCGGCCGACAGCCCTTCGCGCTCGCTGCCCATCAGCAGCACAAGCGGCGTCGTATAAGCGACCGAGCGATAGTCGTCGCGGCCGTGGGCCGAGGTTCCATAGAGCCTGTAGCCGCTCTTTCGCCTCCATTCAACGAAAGCCGCAAACGTGGCCGACACCACCGGCAGGCTAAACACGACCCCCATGCCGGCGCGGATGGCCGCGGGGTGATAGATATCCACGCCTCCGTCGAGCAAAAGCAGCCCCGATGCGCCCACGGCGTCGATGGTGCGCAGAATCGTGCCGACGTTGCCTGGGTCCTGCGGAGAGACCAACGCCACCAGCCAGGGATGAGTCTCCGCTCGCAGCGCTTCCAGAGGGGTGTGGCGCTGCCGGACGACCGCCAGCAAGCCTTGCGGGTTTTCCTTGCCGGCCAGGGCGTGCATGACTTCGGCCGTCACGGGATAGACAGGGGTTCCGCCGGCCGACGCCGATTCCACCAGCTCGTGACCGAAGGCGCTGACCAACAGATCGGGCGCATAGACCAGATAAGCCACATCGCCTGAGGCGAACGCCTCTCCGGCGTGGAAGATGCCCTCGGCGACGCAAAGGCCGGTCGCCTCACGGTGCTTGCGCTGTGCCAGAGCGCGAACCTGTTTGACGCGGGGATTGGATGTACTGGAGATGAGGTCCATCGACTGCGAATCGCGACTACAACTGGAATCCGCCGCGATAAGGCACGACCTTGTAGCGAAGGTCGGTGACGTACTTCTCAAGCTCATCGTTGAGGTCGTTCCACAACTCGCTGTCCAGCAGGCGGGCCATCGTTTGCTCGTCGCCACAGACGAAGCCGATCAGCCGGTTGGGGCCCTGGCCGTAGGCCGTGTGCCATGCCTCGCTCATCTGCAAGCCCATCGTTTGCAGGGCGGGCACGTACTGACCCATGATGAACTGGTAATAATCCTGCAAGGTGTTCTGGTTGACGTCGTATTCGAGTAGCAGTTTCAGCCCGTTTTCGTCCATCTTGACCTCGTACTCCCCTATTCTAGCCGGACATGGGCACAATACCACAGGCCGGCGGTTATTCTCATCAAGACAGCGCCCGTCCCGGCGGCTTAGGCGCGCATCAGATGATCACACCCGGCTGTTTACCACCATTGCCCCATGATGTACAATGCAATTGAAAGGCCCTCGCGGCCGCGCTTAAGTTAGCAACAGGAGATCTGCCCATGAACGGCTGTCGAAGTTCGCTCTATTGCATCCTTCCGCCCTACATGTTTCGCGAAATCGTCGAAAACGGCACGGCCGACCAACGGCAGCAAGCCCTGCGCAACCTTGTTTCCGTCGAAGCCACGCTGGTGCAGCGCGACGTCATCGCCAAAGAAGGTCCCTGGGAGCCGCTCATGGAGGCCGCGAGCACGGTGCTTAATCGTACCGTCTACACAGCCGACAACAGCAGCAGCCTGCCCGGTCGCCAGTTGCGCAGCGAGGGCGGCCCGCCCACCGGCGATCCCGCGGCCGATGAGGCCTATGACGGCGCGGGAGCGACCCATGCGCTGTTCTCGGAGATATTTAATCGCAACTCCATCGACGGCAACGGCATGCGCCTCGACTCCACCGTCCACTATCGTACCGGCTACGACAACGCCTTCTGGAACGGGCGACAGATGATCTACGGCGACGGCGACGAAGATTTGCCCGAAGCGCAGCGCCTTTTCAATCGGTTCACCATCGCCGTCGATATCATCGGCCACGAACTGACCCACGGCGTGACGCAGCACACCGCCAACCTGATCTACCAGGGACAAGCCGGCGCGCTCAACGAGTCGATGTCCGACGTATTCGGGTCGCTGGTGAAGCAACGGCTGCTGGGCCACTCCGCGGCCGATGCCGACTGGATCATCGGCGAGGGCCTGTTCACATCCAATGTCAACGGCGCGGGCATCCGCAGCATGAAGGCGCCGGGCACAGCCTACAACGACCCGGTATTGGGCAAGGACCCTCAGCCGGGCCACATGCGCAATTACGTCCAGACGACCTCCGACAACGGCGGCGTTCACATCAATTCAGGAATTCCCAATCGCGCTTTCCATGTGACGGCGGTCAATCTGGGCGGTTTCGCCTGGGAGAAGGCAGGGCAGATCTGGTATTTGACGCTGAAGAGCAAGCTAAGCGAAACGGCCGACTTCGCCATGGCCGCGGCCAAAACCTATGAAGCTGCCGGAGAGCTATACGGCCTGGGCAGTCTGGAGCAACAGGCAGTACGCGCCGGTTGGGCGGAAGTGGGAATCAATATCCAGCAGGGGGGACCTGATCCGGGCGACGGTGATCCCGGTGACGGTGGCGGTCGGCCGGGCTGCGCAGGCTCGCTAACCGGCCTCTTCCGTTCGCTATTCGGCCCGAGATAAGTGATCGAGAAAACGAGGGTAGTCCAATGAAAATCTACTTTGAAAGAACCGGCGGGTTTATGGGGCGGGGCGTCTCCACGGTGATCGATACCAATCAGTTGCCACCGGAAGAGGCGCTCAGCCTGTTGGAAAAACTGGATGAGTCCGACTTCTTTTGCCTCCCGGAGAAGATCACCACCGGACTGGAAGGACTGTCGGGCGCCGATCGGTATTGTTACAAGGTCACGGTCGAGTTGGCCGGCGTTCAGCGCACGGTTGAGACTCTGGAAGGGGACGCCCCGGAAGAGATGCAGCCGCTGCTGAACGAGTTGACTCATCTGGCGCGCGCGGAACGGTTCGAACCCTAACAGCATGCCTCCTTGCCGTAATTCGGCTATCGTACCGGCATGAGTAACGGCATCGAGTTTAGCGTGAATGGCGACGGCGCGGCCGTGTTGCGCGTCGTCCGGCCCGCCTCCCGCAACGCGCTCTCATTTGCGGCGCAAGAGGCTTTCGCCGAGGCCGTGGCCGCCGCCGGGCGGGACGAGTCCATTCGCGTCCTCATCATCACCGGTTCCGACGGCACGTTTGTCTCCGGTGGCGACCTGAAGGAACTGTCGCGCCATCCCGAAGCGGCCGCGGGGGAGCGCCTGAATCGCGTTATGAGCGCCGCTCTGGCCGCGCTGGCCGAACTCCCCTATCCGGTGCTGGCCGCCGTCAATGGTGATGCAGTCGGCGGGGGCTGCGAGATCATGACCGCCTGTGACTTGCGTCTGGCCGGCAGCCGGGCGCGGTTCGCCTTCCGCCAGATTCAGAACGGCCTGACGACGGGCTGGGGCGGCACGAGCCGGCTGGTGGCCCTCGTCGGGCGGAGCCGGGCGATGGAGCTGTTGCTGACCGGCCGGACGGTTGACGCAGCCGAAGCCCAATCGCTGGGACTTATCCATCGCATCGCGCCGCCGGACAGGGATGTCCTCGACGCGGCCTATGAATGGGCCGGCGAACTGATCGCCCTGCCACGACACGCCCTGGCGGCCACCAAGATGCTCGTCCATGCCGCCGCACGCCTTTCCCCGCCCGACACCGACCGCCTGGAATCGCAACTGTTCGTCGATCTGTGGCCGTCGGCCGACCATATCGAGGCCATGGAAGCCTTCGTCGCCAAGCGACCGCCGGACTTCAACCGGAAACAAACCCAATAACCCACCTACCCTGATCCGCCATGTATGATCTTATCGCTCGCTACTACGATTTGAGCCACGACCAGTTGATCGACGATATCCCTTTCCTGCTGTCACAGGCGGCCGAGACGGGCGGCCCCGTGCTGGAAGTCGGTTGCGGCAGCGGCCGCCTGCTGGTCCCGCTGGCCCGCGCCGGCTACGATGCGATCGGCCTCGATAACTCGCCGGAGATGATGGCCCGCGCCGGGATAAGGGTATCGGCCCAGCCGCCGGACGTCCGCGAGCGCATCCGGTTCATCGATGCCGACGTGACCGCGCTCGATCTCTCGGCCCAAAACGAGTTCGGGCTGATCTTCTTCGGCAACAATACCTTTATGCACCTCGACGAGGCGGGCGCGGGGGCGGCCCTCAAGCGGTTGCGGCCGCTGCTGCGCCCGGGCGGCCGCCTGCTCATCGACGTGATGAACCCCATGATTCTGGCGACGGCCGGCGACGATCCCGATTTCGTTCTGGAAGATACGCTGGTCGATGCCGAGGCGGGCCGGACAATCCGGCAATACACCGCCTACGAGTCCATTTCGGCCGAGCAAATCGTCGATGTCAGTTGGATGTATGAACTGGAAGACGCGCCGGTGGGCAGCGAGGAGGCGATGACGAAAGCCCGCCTCCGCTACCACTACTTCTACCCTCATCAATATGACCTGCTGCTGGGGCTGACGGGCTTCCGGCTGGCGGCTCTCTTCGGCGATTATGACGGCTCGCCGTTCGACGAGGAAAGCGACCGGCTGATCCTGGTGGCGACGACCGACCGTTAATCCCGCCGATCGCGGTGTTCCACATCCAGCAGCAGCCCCAATTGGGCCACCGTCTGCTGAAACGCCTCCCAGTCGCCTTCGCGGATGACCACGGCCAGGTCGCCCAACGCCTCGCCCAGAAAATCGCGGGTCTTGGGGTTGGCGCGCAGCGTCTCCAGGATGTCGGCATTACCCACGCGCAGCACAACAACCGATTGCAATCGTCCCTCGACCCCTCTCTCCGACCAGCGCGTAATGCCGCGCCGCACGCTGGCGGGCACCGGACGGCCGCCGGCGCTCTCCAGAAATTGCACCATGCGCTCCGGCGAAATGCCCTGCCCCTGGGCCTCGGCCAGCGATGACGGAGTGATCCGATAGCGATAAGGCTTGCCGGGCGACAACGGTTCGGGATCGGCGATGCGCGCCGCCTGAAAACGCTCGTAGCGACCGGCATTGTAGGGGACGAGCAGGATGCCGTCCGGCTGGACAACCAACGGCACGCGCACCTCGTCGGCCGCCGCCGGTTCGTCGTCCAGCCAGGCCAACGCGCGCGCCGTCAGCCGGTAGAGCGCCTCGTCTTCGCCGCCGGACGACAGCTCCGTCATGCCCAACCAGTGCAGCGGCCCGCGGATCAAAAAGCGAAGCAGCCGCCCCTCGACCCGGTCCCAGTTCTCGAAGCCGGTGAGGTAGACCTGCGTGTCCATGTCGCGGATATACCACGTCTCGTAGTTGCCGTCCGGCCGCTGGAAATCCGGGTCTTGCTGCCTAACGACGGCGGCGACATCAGCGATCCGATACCATCGAGGGTCGGCCGGCAACACATCCATCAAAGCCGTGCGGGCCGGCAAGGGATCGTTTTGCCAGCTATCGCCCTCGGCGATGAGGCCGGGGGTATGGCGCAGATCGTTCCAGATGCTCCGGCTCCAGCCGTCGGCCAGCGACCGTAATTGGGCCTCACGACTGCCCTGGAGCCATTCGATGGCAGCGCGGGTCGGCCGCAACAGGTCATCGACGCGCCGCAACAAGGCCATCTCCGTCGCCAGCGTCAGCAGCAACGAGCGTCGGTCACGGTCGGGGTTCACGAGCAGATTGTCGAGATCGGGCAAGCGGTCGGGCTGCAGGCCGGTGCGCTGGGCCAGCGCCAACAGAGTCGTCAGATCGTCGACCGCGTTGATGGGCGGCACGACGGAGGCGTCGGGCGCGCTCACGGGTTGCAGGGTCGGATAGGCCGGACCGTCCGTCTCCGCCACACGGGCCGGGGCCGGTGGCGCCAACCGGCTGAATAATTCCTGGGGAAGGTAATAAAACTCCAGCATCCCCTCGACCGTCTGGTCGAAGCCGCGGTAGAGGAAACCCCGGTACCAGAGCGACTCGGTCGGCCCAACGGGGTCCAGCCAGGGTTCCTCACGCTCCATGCGCCCCGGCCCCATCTGGCGCACTTCGCCATGGTCGCGAGCAAAGACGCCGACAGGGGCGCGGCCGCCCTGGCGCACGAGATCGGCCAGGGCCATCGACTCCTCCGGCTCCAGGTATTCCATCTCCTCGAGAAGGTCGAGCTGGAGCAGCCGTTCGACCAGCTCCTCGACCGCTCGCGGCTTATCCTTACCCGTCAGGTCCAGGCCATGCCATTCGCCGATGACGCGCAGGACGATCAGTTCGTGCTCCGACAGAGCGGATTCCAGGGTGCGCATGAGTGGGTTAGGCTCAGGTCATGACCTGAATGGCCGCGGGCAGACTGGTGACGGTCACCTGGCGGACGTTATCGCGAGGATAGGCGAACATCTCGCCGTCCAGATGGATGGGCATGGGCATGGAGGATTTGACGGTGATGTGTTTGTTCTGGCGCATGGTGACCAGTGGCGACGTCACGTGGGTACCTTTCATGGCGCTGCTCAACATCTGCAACATCCGCAAGCGACCGATCGGGTTCACCAGGCAGGTGTCGATCAGGTCGTCGTCCCATTTGGCATCGGGCGTCAACAAAAAGCCGCCACCGCCGCGCGTGCCCAAGCCGCCATAGAGAAAAAGCGACTGCTGGTTGACGCGCTCTTCATCGAAAGTGATCTCCAGGTAGGGGATCTGATAGTAAAACAGGATGGTTTGCAGCACGGCCCCGAAGTACATGGCAAAGCCATGGACGCGGGTGATCGTCTCGGTGCGCATGACGACGATGGCGTCGAAGCCGATGCCCCAATTGTTGATAGCGACTTCCGTTTTGCCGCGCCCGTCAACCACCCGGGCCAGATCGAGAGGGCGGGGCGTTCCATTGAAGAGGCGCGCCACGGATTCCTCGGCCTTCTCCTGGAACCCCATCCCAAAGGCCGTGTCGTTGCCCGAACCGATGGGGATGATGCCCATGGGCAAGGTCGCTTTGTCGCCGCCGCGCACGAGACCGTTGACGACCTCGTGAACGGTACCATCGCCGCCCGCCGCGACCACCAGATCGTAGCCCTCATCGGCTGCCGCGGCGGCCAGCTCGGTGGCGTGTCGCGGCCGCTGGGTGGGGAATATATCCAGCTCACCATAACGGCGCCCCAACGTGTTGATGATATCAGTCTGTTCGCGCCCTCGGCCGCGACCCGAACGTGAATTGATGATGACCTTGACGCGCATAGGCTTGCTTTACACCCCTGTTCAAACATGTTATACTGACCACGTTCGTTATGTTACGTCAAGTTGAATAGTCCGGCAAGATAGATCCGCGGGGCACGACAGTTCCGTGGTTACAAATTGAAGCCCGAACGTGAGAGGTAATGGTATGGGTTCGGATGAGTTTATTGTTAACGGCGATGAGAATGGAAACGGCGCCAACGGTTCGGCACCGGTCGTGGATGCCAACAATCGCACCTTTCTCGTTCTGGCCTCCCTGCTGACCGGCACACTCCTGATCTTCTCTCTCGGCACTCTTGGCTTGTTGGTAACCGGCCGGGCCAACAGTCGCGCCCAGCAAGTGGCGGTCATCGAGACGAAAAACGCCGTCATCATGGCCACCAACGCCGCCGTCACCCAGACGATTGAATTTATGGAGATGGAGCAATTGGCCACCGAAGAGGCCAGCGGAATTGCCGATGCCTCGACGGCTCCGACGGACGCCACCTCGGAGGCAAGCGACATCGTCGGCGGCTCCAAGCTGCTGGGCGGTGTGTCCCCGGTGGAGGCTACGGCAACGGCCGGCGCCCTGGCCACCATCGCCGCTGACCCCACCCTGTCGACGTCGGCAACTTCGGCCGCGGCCACCATCGCCGCCGATCCCACGTTCATCGCCGCCGTCACCGCCGCCGCCGGCGGAGCGACGCCTGCGCCGCCTTCCGCCTCGACGGCGACCTCCGAGGCCGCAACCGCAGAGCCTGCGACGGCAGAGCCAGCAGCCACCGCCACTAGCGCGCCAATCGAAGCGCCCACGGAGGCGCCGCCCGTGGCCGCCACCG
>CAZZJN010000106.1:0-9519 GCA_964654505.1 uncultured Ardenticatenaceae bacterium
TCACAACAAATGAACAGTGAACTGACCCAAACCAAAGACAATTGGCGCGAGCGAATCGCCGGGCTACAGGCCCTGCTCGATGAACTGCGCCCGCAACTCATCGACGCCGAGGCCCAACTGGCCGACCGGCTGGCGGCTATCAGCGCCTTCGAATTCCGGGTTCGCGCCCGCCTGGAGTCCCTCAGCCGGCGGCTCGACGCCCTGCAAGCCGATATCGATGACCTGCGCCGCCAATTGCGCCGCCGTTCGGCCGATTGGCTGGAGCAGGGTCTCGGGCAATCGGAGCAGGAGCCGTCCGAAGAGGCATGGCGCTTTGAAGAAAACATCGCCTCGGAGGGTTCCTTTCGCTATCGCACCGGAGCGGAAACGCCCCGCCCCGCGCCCGAAGGCAAGCGTCTGGTCTCGCTGAAGCAGCTCTATCGACAACTTGCCCGCCGGTTTCACCCCGACCTGGCCCTGAACGAAGCTGATCGCGCCTACCGCACCGACCTGATGATGGCCATCAATGCCGCCTATACGGCCGGCAATCTGGAAGCGCTGGAGCGGCTGGCCAACGAGCCGGACAGCATCTCCAGCGTCCCGCAAACGCCGGACGAACTGGCGGCGGCGCTGGAGCATGAAGTCGAGCGGTGTCGTCTCCGCCTGCGCGAGATTGGCGAGGAGCTGGCGATGCTGGAACAACATCACAGCGCGCGCCTGATGAGGCGGGCCGAACAGGCCGAGGCGCAAGGGCGCGATCTGCTGGCCGAACTGGCGGCCGACCTGCGCCATCGCATCGCCGAGAAGCTGGTTGAACGGGATGTGCTGGAAACCCAGCTGGATGAGCTGGACGGGGATGGACCGGAGATGAACGCCGCCGATCTGGCCGACATCGTCTATAACCTGGGTCTGGAGCAGGCGGATGAAGGCGATCTGTTCGGCAATGGTGGCGGCTGGCGGCCGCGCAAGCCGCGCCCCTGGCAATCTAACGATGGCGAAGAAGAGGACGACTTTCCTGACGACGCCTATTGACACCCACAGCGGCTGTTACGGCCCGTAGAGGTCGAGGACTGGGGCATAGGTGGCGTTACAAACCTCCGGCCGCGGGCAGCCTTCCAGCGGCAACTCCGGAACATCGTCGAAATTATAAGCACCCTCGTGCGCCCGGCACACGGGGCAGGCATCGACGGAGACAAGGATCCTCACCCGCGTCGCCAAACCATTTCGGATTCGCTCCAGGGCGGCCTTTTGTTCCGCTCGTCGCTCTTCGACCGTCATTTCCCTTGCAATAGCCACAGCGCGCTCCTGTCATCCGGCAGTCCTGTTAACTCGCCGCCGATCTGATCTGATTATACGGTTGGCCGCCCCGGGGGGCAAACGTACCGGCCGGGTTTGTGGTAAAATGGGCCATGCCATGACGCGCCCGACGATCACTCCCGATTTGCTGATGGCCGAGGCCGGCCGGCTTCTCATGGCCGACGAGCTGGCTACGGTGCAGGCCTATTGGCCGGAGCTTCGCCTCTCGGCCGAGGTGACCGCCGTGCACGAGACCCGCAAGGCGATCCGGCGCACGTTCACGCTCTTCAAGCTGTTTCCCCTCTTCTTCGCCCCCGGCGAGCTGGAACGACACCGGCGCGGGTTGCGCAAGATCATGCGCCGGCTGGCTCCCTGTCGTGATGCGGCCGTCTTCCGCCTGAGGATGGCCGCTTACAATGAGACCGCCGAACGGCCGTTGACGGGATTGGCCGATTACTGGGCTGCGAGGCAGAACGAAGCCGACGACGTTTTGCGCCAATATCTGGCCCGGCAATCCGTCGCGGATAGCCTCGACCGTTACGCTCACCTGACGGCCACCGTCGGGTCGGGTCTGCCCGAGGCAAGCGACCGGGACGCGCCGATCCGGGTGCGTCACGCCCTGCCGGCGCTCCTTCTCCAAAGGCTGGGAGCGGTCGCCGCCTATGGCGACCTCCTGCCTGACGCGACTGCGGACCAGTTGCACCAGTTGCGCATCCAGTTCAAGGAGTTGCGCTATACGCTGTCGTTCTTCAGCGATATCCTGATGGAACAGGCCCACGATTTCATCGACGTCAGTCGCCGGATGCAGGAGTTTCTGGGCGATCTGAACGACCTGAATGTGGCCATCGCCCTGATGGATGGAATGGAAGAACATCGGGAAGAAGCGGCCGTCTATAGCGACTCTCTCCGCCCCCGCCTGGCCCAGTTGACGGCCGAGGTGCCGGCTCGCTATGCCGAATTCGACCGGGCGGATCTGCGCCTGGAGCTGTCGACGGTGCTGGCTATCCTGTAAACCAAGGGGGTTGCGGCGAGACAACCGGAGAAGTTACCCGGTGACGGCCGAGACTAATCGCGCCGATTGCCGCGCTCGCGCCGACGCTCCAGATAGAGCATCGTGGCCGAAAGAATCCCCGCGGCCGATACGATGCTCCAACCCAACTGCCCCACCCGCTTCTCCATCTGCTCTTGTCGACGCAATTCTTCGCGATCCGTCTTGAGCTGGACGCGCAACCGGCCCTTCTCCGCCTCCTCCAGCAAGCGCTGGATGCGGAGGGGCGTCTCCAGATAGGGGCGCAGCATATCCACCAGCCCGATCAGCCCCCGCTCGCGCAAATGGGCCAGGCTTTGGTTCTGGATGAGCTGTTGCCCGAACTGCTCGATCTTCCGCCACGGGTTGATGTGGGGATCGAGTTGGGAGACCAAGCCGGAGATCATCCCCAGCGCGCGGCCGAGATAGATGAAATCCTGCGGAATCTGGAACGGGAAGGCGAAGAGGAGATCGCGAAATTCGCGACCGATGGCTTCGATCTCTTGCGGGTCGGGTTGGGTCAGATCGAGCAGATTGCGGCCCCAGATTTGATTGAGGATGACTTCCTGAGCCTCGGTGATCCGATCGATGTCCGCATCCGGCAGGAAAAAGCCCATGTTGCGGTACGCCTCGGTGAGCTGGCCCGCATTGCGTTGGGTAACGCCGATGAGCACCTTGCGCAGGTTCTCGCCGACGGACTTCGGCAGATGGATGGCCATGCCAAAATCGACGAAGATGAGCTGGAACGCGCGGCCGCCTGTGGGGGAATGGGGTTGGTCCGCGCCGGGAGCCGCGGAGGGAGCGGGCAGCGGCCGGACGAACAGGTTGCCCGGGTGAGGATCGGCGTGGAAGAACTCGGCCACGAATACCTGCTTGAAGTAGGCCTCCAGCAGCAGGTTGGCCACATCCCTGGGATCGATACCCGCGCCGGTCAGCCCCTCGACATCGGCGATCTTCAGGGCTTCCACATCCTCCAGCACGACGACGTGCCGCGTGGAATGCTCGCGATAGACCTTGGGGATATAGATGTTCGGGTTATCGGCATGGATCCGGGCGAACTGCTCGGCATTATCCGCCTCGGACACATAGTCCAGTTCTCCCCAGAGCGTGTGGGCGAACTCCTCCACCAGAGCCGGGATGTTGGCCCGCTTACGAATGGGCTTGTAACGCATGAGCCAGCGAGCGACAGTGCGGAGGGCGGCCAGATCGGTGCGTACGAAAAACTCGATCTGCGGCCGTTGCACCTTGATGACGACCGGTTCGCCCGGCCCGCTCCGGCCAACCGGCGGCCTCAGTCGGGCGCGGTAGACCTGGCCCAACGAGGCCGCAGCCAGCGGTTGTGGTTCAATCGATTCGAACCGGCGGTCGAGGTCGCCGAGTTCCTCCCGCAATAGTCCCATCACCGCCCGGTTATCGGCCGGGGGCACTTCATCCTGCAAGCCCTTCAGTTCCGAGGTTACCTCCGCCGGCAACACGTCGACGCGGGAGCTGAGGAACTGGCCGAGCTTGATCATCACCCCGCCCATCTCAATGGCCATGACGCGAAAGCCGCGAGCCGATTCGCGAAGGCGGTCCGATCGGGTGGCCAACGCCCGCTGGCGCGCCACGGGAAGCCGGCGCATCATCAGTTCCCACCAGATTATATTGGCGATGACGCCGGAGAAGAAGCGCAGGATTCGCCGGTAGCGATGCTGGTCGATTTGGGTCTGGCTATCCATTCTGTGATTCAGCGGCCGTCGCGGGGATGATTACCGACAGGCCTCAATCCATGCCTCATTGTAGCAGATTACCGCCCAATGTGTCGCAATCCTTAATCATTCATGTGCCGGATTCAGCGATTGACCATGCGAAATAAAACAAAATCCGCATACAGCGGATGTATGCGGATCATGCCCCATAGGGGACTCGAACCCCTGTTTCGGCCTTGAGAGGGCCGCGTCCTGGGCCACTAGACGAATGGGGCCAGCGGACAGGAATTCTAGCAGAGACGATCGCCCATGTCAAACGGCGAACGGCCCGCCGGTCGCCAGGGATTCATCGGGAAGCAGAAACCGGGCCTCCCGCAGAAGCCCGGTTTCCACACCCATTGCCCCCTTATGGCTCGGCCGTCATGTAAGCATACAGCGCGGTCAGATCATCGTCGGTCATCTTGGCGGCGCTTTGCCAGGGCATTGTCTCCGGGAAGGGATTGTTACCCGGCCGAACCCCGGAACGCATCATCTCCACAAACTCATCCCGGCCCATGGTAGCCACGAGCGGCCGCGGGTTGGGGATGGCCGCGCTGACCGAGGTAGCCGGCACGCCGGTCAGGTCCGGCCCATGACAACCGCGGCATTCGCCGAATGTGGCGACGTATTTGCCGTATTCGGCCGTCACACCTTCAGGCGGCGCGGTGACTGAGGCGGATGACGGCAGCGGTGTGCCGAACATCCCCGCCCCAAACATCATCATGCCCAGGAAATTCATCTTGTCACCCGTGAAATCTGTGGTGGGCACCGGTTCCAGCGTGCGCAAATAAGCGACGATCGCCTCCGTGTCCGCATCACTCAATTCCCGATAGGCCAGGTTGGCCATCATGCCCAAAGTATGCCCCTCCTGGTTGACGCCATACCGCAACACACGGAACAACTCGCCGTCGCTGTAGCCGGCCAACTTGCCGCCCGGCGTCAGGTTCTCCGTCACCATATCGCCGATAAACCCGAACCCCTCAGCTTTGGACATATTCCAGCCACCGCTCAATGGATGTTCGCCCGTAGGGGCTCCGTCCGGGCCTGTCGTGCCGTGGCAGCCGGCGCAGGCAATATTGACCAGGTATTCACCGCGCGCGACCTGTTCGGGCGTGCCGGCCACCGTCAGTTCCGGCGCGGGCGGCACATCGGGCGAATAGAAGCCCATCAATCCTTTTGCCCCGGAGAAGGCCATGCCGGCCAGCAGCAATGTCATCAAACCGGCCGCCAACCCGCCCACGATCTTCACCCACACTCGTTTGGCTCGCACCGCGCGTACGGTCAGCCAGCCAAACAGAACAACCAGACCAATGACCAATAACAACACCAACAGATTTATAAACATGATCTTCTCCTCGTTAAATCACTGTCGGAACCGCGAAAATGTGAATTGTTATCTCAAGCGTACAGGGCGATCATTTGGAGATCGTTTATTGGAGGAAGATGATCGGCCGGATTACCGATCATCTACTCCAAAATCGTTCATCAGGCTGATGCGCCCTGGGGCAGGATGGCCGCCTCCGCTCGTGCTTTCCGAATGGCCCACAAGCCGGTTCCAATCACGATCAGATGGATGACGATGAAGGCGATATAACCGCCGGCGCTATACCCCCTGATAATCAGATAAATATCATCCACAATGCCATGCATGAACTCCAGCCAGATGATCAGCTGGGCCGCGCTGATATGTTTGCCCGAATTGCGGCTGGCCCAAAAAGCAAATATGGCGATGCCGAGCATCTCAAAAAAGAAAGGCGACCAGCCGTCTACAAAGGCGCGAATCACCCATTCATCGGCGGGGAAGGGAATGTTGCTCCGTAAGGTTTCCGGATCGCCCAGGAACATCATCCAGGTGTTCATCAGGAACAGCAGTAAATACCACACGCCGACAAAACGAAACCACCATGTTAATTTCTTCATCTCGATTCTCCGTGACTTTCAGGTATTCAATCGTTTAATCTCTTTGCAGGTGTTCAATACCGGGCTGAGGAGCCTCGTTCTATCGATCCATAGGCGGTTCCTCCGGCGATGCGTCCGTCCATCGCTCCAAAAAACGCATCAACTCCGCCAGATCCTTGAAGCCATGCCGCTGCGAACGGTGCGGATCCTCCAGGCTATAGCGCCAGACGAGTGTCGCGCCGGGTCTGGTGTCCTCTTCGGCCCACAGGGTCAGGATAAAGCTGTAGCGGCGATACGGCTGTTGGCCCATTTCTGTATTCCTTATCCCTCGCTAATCGGTTCAAACTGTGTTAATCTGTGCCCATCCTAAATGGCGATCATTTAGAGATCGTTTATTGACAAAAAAAGATCAGGATGCCCGCCGCAAATTTCCGGGCAGGCTTCCATTCCGAAAATATCGCTTTCCGGTCCGGCGACAGGAGACATGAACAATCCGAACTCCGGGAGTTTCACGAAGCCCTCGGAGTTTCCACCACACGATGACGCCTATTCTGGAAATCTGCTTATTCGGTAGTCCGGATGTTCGTTTGGACGGCGCGTCCACCGGGGGGTATGTCTCCGCCAAGGCGCCCGCCCTGCTGGCCTATCTGGCCGTCACCGGGCGGCCGCACAGCCGCGACACGTTGGCCGCCCTGCTGTGGGGCGAAATGGCCGACGCCGACGCCAAAAACAACCTGCGCCAAACCCTCTCCAATCTGCGAAAATCACTGGAATCGTACCTGTCCATCACCCGCGACACGGTGCAGTTCAACGCGGCTATGCCCCACACGCTCGACGTGGCCCAATTTGAGAACCAACTGCGCCGCGCCCGCGATGCCGCCCCACCCACGCGCATCGCCGCCCTGCAGCAGGCCGCGGCCCTCTATCAGGGCGACTTTCTGGCCGGTTTCTACGTACGCGACGCCCCCGAATTCGAGGAATGGATGCTGGCTCAGCGCACCCGTTACCGCGAGCTGGTTCTCCATGCCTTGCATGTCGTCACCGGGCATCATCTGGAGCGAGGCGAATACGGCCGAGCCATCGACAGCGGCACCCGCCTGTTGTCCCTCGACCCCTGGCGCGAAACCGCCTACCGCCAACTGATGCAGGCCTTGTCCCACAGCGGGCAGCGAGTGGCCGCCCTGGCTCTATACGAAACCTGCCGCCGGGTGTTGGACCAGGAATTGGGCGTTTCCCCTTCGGCCGAGACCACGGCCCTCTACCAGCGGATCAAGGCTTCCGGGGAGAACTCGCGCCACAACCTGCCGCCGCAACCCACCCCGTTCGTCGGCCGTGCCTCCGAGTTGGCGGAAATCTCGGCGTTGCTGATGCGGCCGGAATGTCGCCTGATCACCCTCCTGGGCGCGGGCGGCATCGGCAAGACACGGCTGGCCATGCAGGCGGCAAGGCAAGCCGCCAGGCGCAGCCTGTTTCTGGACGGCATCTATCTTGTATCGCTGGAAGGAGTGGAGACCTTGACGGGGCTGGCCACGGCCGTCGCCCAGGCGATTGACTTCTCCTTCAGCGGCAACCAGGAACCGGCCGCTCAACTGCTGGACTGTTTGCGCGAGCAGGAAGTGCTGCTGGTCCTGGACAACTTCGAGCAACTGCTGGAACACGCCCTCTGGCTGACGACCCTGCTCCAGCAAGCGCCCGGCCTCAAGCTGCTGACCACTTCCCGCGAGCGTCTGGATGTGCAATGGGAATGGTGCGTTATGCTGGACGGGCTGGACTTTCCGGCCGCATCATCGACGGCGGCCGCCCCATCCGGCCCGCAATCCGATCTCCTCGACTACGGCGCCGTCCAGCTTTTCGTCAACCGCGCTCGCGCCGCCCGGCATGATTTCGCCGCCGATGAGGCGACCGCCCTGCCCCACATCATCCGCATCTGCCGCCTCACCGCCGGGATGCCGCTGGCGCTGGAACTGGCCGCCGCCAACACTCGCTATTTTTCCTGCGCCGAAATCGCCGACGCCATCGCCCAAAACCTGGACTTTCTGGCTACCGGCTTTCGCGACATCCCTCCCCGCCAGCGCAGCGTGCGCGCCGTGTTCGATTACTCCTGGGCGCTGCTTGACGCGGCCGAACAACGACTGTTCGCCTCCCTGTCCGTCTTTCGCGGCGGGTTCACGCTGGAGGCGGCCACACAGGTGGCGGGGGCGACCCGGCCGCTGCTGGCCGCGCTGACCGACAAATCATTGCTGCGCCGGGACGAAGGCGACGACCGCTACCACCTGCATGAGATGGCTCGCCAATATGCCGCGGACCGGTTGCCGGCGGTCGAATCAGATGGGGCGATGGTGAAGCAGCACGGCCGTTACTTCGCCGCCTTCCTGCAGCAGCAAACCGGCCGCCTGGGGGGAGCGGACCAGCGCCAAACATTGGAAGGCATCAGCCGCGAGATAGACAACATTCGCGCCGCCTGGCAATGGGCCACTGATAACCAACCTGACCAGGAGCTGCCGCCCTTCGTGGATAGCCTCTTTGAGTTTTACGAAATCCGTAGCTGGATTACGGAGGGAGCGGAGCAGTTCGGGGCAGCGCTGGCCGCCGTCGTTGCCGTCACTCCCACGCCCGCGCTCCTGGCCATCCGGCTGCGCAACCGGCTCTCGCGTTTCGTCTTCCGGCTGGGGCGACGCGCCGAGGCCGCCACCCTGCTGCGCGAAAATCTGGCGGCTCTGGCGGACCTCGACGCCCCCGACGAAAAGGCGCTGGCCCTCAACTATCTGGGCCTGCACGAGCAGATTACCGGCGATTACCGGACGGCCATCGCCCTCTACCAGGAATCGCTGGACATCTATCGCGCCACCCAAAACCGCTACGGCATGGCCCGGGCGCTGAACAATCTGGGCATCGTCGCCTATCGCTCCGGCGACCTGACCACGGCCGAAGGCTACCTGCAGGAAAGCCTGGCGCTGCGCCGCGAACTGAACGACCTGAAGGCCATGGCCGACGGGCTGAATAATCTGGGCATCCTTTATCACGAAATGGCTGCCTACGAACGGGAGATCGCTCTGTTGCAGGAAGCCCTGGACATCTATCACCTGCTGGACGACCGCAAGGGGATCGGCACCTGCCTGCATAATCTGGGCGGCGTTCACCTGGCTCTGGGCCAATACACCGAATCGCGCCACTACCTGCAACAGGCGCTCAGCGAACGACGCGCCGGCAACGATCCCGTCGGCGTGGCCTATACGCTCAACAATCTGGGCACGGTGGCCATCCGCGACCACTCTTTCGATGAAGCCGCCGGCTACCTGGCCGAATCGCTGGAGCTATCGTGGGAAAGCGAGGAAGTGTCCAACATCCTGGATGTCCTGCTGGGCGTGGCCGAATGGCTGTGGTCTTTCGGGGAACAGAAATGGGCGCTGGATCTGCTTGCGTTCTGCCGGGCGGAGACGCAGGATAGCGATACGCTGGCCGAAGCCGAGCGACTGCTGGCCCGTTTCAGCCCGGACCGGCCCGTCGCGCCCCCGCCCGATCTGACGCTGGAGCAGGCGGTAGACTACGCCCGTCGCAAGCTGGTTGAGAAGCCTGCGAACCTGTAGGGCT